>JAQZAZ010000314.1 GCA_029239355.1 Sphingobacterium sp. | reverse complement strand
GTACGAAACCAAACGTTCAAATGTATCTCACATGGCTGTTGATCAGTTTGCTTCATAGCGTTTTCGGAAATAGCTTTGTTCCGTATTGTTCTTGGAAAAAGACGAGCAGACCAAAAACACAGGCTGCGTTTCTGTTTGTTCGTTCTGCGCTTCTTCGTTTGCAAACCACCACAGGACGGCTTGCTCTCAACAAAGAATCAAAACGTTCATGTTCTGGAACCGATAGAGGATCTTTATTTTCACAGCTTAGATATATCCTCCCTGCATGCACGTCGCAGCAATTCAAAGCAAAACGAAAAAACCAGGCAGCATCGCACCCGGCCTTTTATCGTTTGATTCAAATTTCTCACATCAACATTGTTAAGTTTCAAAAGCTCAGCATTATCGCCATTAAAAAATTTATCTTTGATCTCCACTTGGCTGATGGATTGTTCAATTTTAAGAATGAATTCGGACTCATTTAGCTTTTTACCAAAATAAACTTCAGGTTTCATATGCTAACTCCCATACTATTTATGGACTATTACCTATTATTTTAACTTTCCATTTTCTTTATCATAGTTCTTTAATGCCATACGAAGTACTCCCGCTAATGTTGCCGAATTGAGATGTGGATGCCCAAAGTGGAATGAAGTTCTTTGAAAAGCTTCATTTATAAATCTATTCATAACTTCAATATCAGCTATATTTCTTTCACTAAATTCTTTTTCTACTGGTTTACCATAAATGAATTTATATTCTTTTTCACCTTGTAATGTCCAAAATGTGTCATAAAATGGTGTACCATATGCTCGAATCCAATCCCACATTATTTCAGGGTCACTGACATTTGGATTTTCAAGATGACACCGATGGCACAGCAAGACAAGATTATCTACTGAATCAGGACCTCCCAGTGAATCAGGAATTATATGACACCGTTCCAATTTTGCTTTATATCCGCATCTCCAGCACCTTTCATGTGCTTCAGAAGCATCCACACTTAAACCGCATTCATCAACAATAGAAAACCAGTATTTTACGATTTGTTCTTTTGGTGTTCTTATTTCTCCCAAAATTCATTGTTCTCCTTTAAAAGTTTTAATAACTCACAGTTATGCTACTCCACCTGTTAAGTAGTACTTGCAAATATACGAATCTTGGAATCAGATAAATAACGATCAAGACGAATATTGTAGTTCGCTACCGTTGTTTTCTGTACTAATCTAATGACATCATAATATAGTTTTGAAAGTGTTTTACATACTCCTAATGCATCAAAAATATTCAATAGCCCCTGATCCGTACTACATTCAGCTAAATTAAGTTCGTACTCATTTTTAGAACTTCCTTTTGAGCCATTTTGAATAATAAAATCACTTAAACGTTGGAACATTATTGGGTCACTGGAATCAATCGTTTCACTAAGGTATGAATCCAAGTCAAACAAGTCTTTACTAATAAACTCCAGTAAAGAGACTGGGATGATCGAATTAAAAGATGATCCATTAACTAATATTGGATATGGTGTACTTCGGGAAATTTTAAAAAATACACTATAGCCCAAAAATTGAAGAGTAGTAGAACAAATCGTACGATTATTAGTTGAATTAACAGCTTTTAAATATTCATTTAAAGAAGGATATACGTAATAATGATTAAATGCTGAAAGA
This sequence comes from Sphingobacterium sp., assembly GCA_029239355.1. Taxonomy (GTDB): domain Bacteria; phylum Bacteroidota; class Bacteroidia; order Sphingobacteriales; family Sphingobacteriaceae; genus Sphingobacterium. The sequence continues at coordinate 918 of JAQZAZ010000314.1, read as the reverse complement.
TCGAGTTCTGAGCATAATAACCATATATTATGCTCATTGTCAGCGAAGCACCCTCTAAGATCTAAAAAATCACAATAAGACTTTTTTATGGTTTCCTGATCAAATGAAAGAAATTTTTTTATTGATAAGTAACTTTGAAAAGCTATGGTTTGAAATGTATACCATTTTCCTCTTTGTATGATGAATGGAAAAGATACCAAATCCGTCAACTGAATGTCTTCTGTTCCTAAGTAATCTTTAAAAAGCGGATAATCGCAAATCGTTTGAATCGAGAAAATATTTTGATTCTTTTTCATCATATCATAAGCAAATTCAGAGAACATTTTAGTTAGAGCACTAATCCCATTTTTTGACATTGTCGTTTCATTTTTTCTAAGAAGAAAGCACACTAACTGTTGATAAAATTGTGCACTTGAAGATGGAAAAGATTTGTACTCCTCATAGTAGGTCAATAACAATGTCAATCGATCCCAATTATCGAAGAACGGCCAGATATACCATGGCCTTTGACATTTATATAATTTGATTAAATCCGCCGCTTCTAAATGACTTCGACTATTTTCTGTAATAAAAGTAATAATGTCTTTATCAGGAATCTCTTCAGTACTTTTTCCTAACAACATTTCTTGTTCACGCCGGATTAATTCCTCCATTCTCTTGTCTTTTACTTCTAATTCAATAATCATTGGATTATCTTTTAACTGCACTTGCCCCTGTTCGTTTTCATCATTAGGATCATCATAATCAGCTGTCCTTAATAGTCTTTTATAAAACAGTTTACTTTCACGTATTTTATAGGTTTCTAAAATTTCCGGATAAACGACATCGATTAGAAAGTTAACATAATCATATTCTCCATCCCCAGCAAAAAAATCTACATCATCAATAAGTAGTTCTCTGATTTTTTTCTTAATCATC
>JAQZAZ010000138.1 GCA_029239355.1 Sphingobacterium sp. | reverse complement strand
TTCATATGCTGCCTTGGCATTATCGTATTGTTGTTTGGCCACAGCATCTGCTTCAAACAAATTTTTAAATCGTCTATAATCTTGTTCCGTTTGCCATACGCTCACTTTGGCAGCTTCTAATTTTGCTTTTTGGACAGAAATACTATTGGCGGTGACATTTGCGTTTTTGACAATAACTTCGGCATTCCGCTGACTACTTCGAAGTTCGGCATTAGCCATATCTACTTTAGTCTGATATTCGCTGGCATCGATGAGCAATAAGGTATCGCCACGATGCACATATTGATTTTCTTCAAATCTGACTTCTTTCACAAAGCCTGCTATTCGACTTGCAACTGGTGTCACATACTGATCTATCTGCGCATCGTTTGTCGTTACGTGCTGACTAGTAAATAGCAGATGTCTACCCAAAATGCCGATCCCTATGAGCAGCAAAATCGCGGCAAATACAACTAAAACTTTATTAAATCCCTTTGTCTTATCTTTATTTTCTTCTTTACCCATTATTGTTTTTATGAATATTTAATCGTTTTTTCATCCCTTCTCCAGGTGATCTACCCGTTATGGTATGGGTGATTTGCATCCAAGGTTTCAAACAGCAATTTCCAAAATAGGATGACAAATTGTTTATGAATCGAGATTGCCCGGATGCGCTGTAGGATACTTCTGTAAGTAAGGAGTGAAACTGTGCACAAAGATACTGCTGTAAATGGGAATTTAGTTTTGTATAGTCGGACGGATATTTGTTCATTTGCGCCAGATCGCAAAAAAATGTAATTTTAAATTATGGAACTTGAACAACTAGCAGCTATCGACGACGATCAATACGACTTTTATGTGTGTCATACACATGTAGATCGGATTGATCCCCGTGAATATATACATCGGAAAGCACGTTTACTTTATGCGGATGGAGGGATTGTCCATGTTTTTACTGCTAAACAGCATTGGTATCTGCCGGGGCGGTTTTACATGTGGATTCCAGCACATACTATTTATCATCTGGAAAGTTCCAGTTCCCGCATTCATCTATATAGCTTTTACTTTAAAGAACAGAAAGGAGCTCACCCTGTTCTTTTAAATCCCAATATATTTTTGAGCAACGACCTGATGCGGGAGATGTTCTTATTTGCCCAGGATTGGGAAGGGCGAATTAATAAAAAGACCAGCTATTCAAAATATTGTTTATTACGTGCGATGATGGCTATTATCCCTGAGATGAGTCCGCCGATCGATGCCTTTCCTATGCAGCATCCTTATCCGAAAAACGAAAAGCTTCAGCGTATTGCCAGGTATTTAAATACGAATATTGATCAAGCCTTTACAATCGAGCAGGTAGCAACACAGTTTGGGATGAGTAGCCGATCCCTTTCACGGCTTTTTAAGGAGGATATGGGCATTAGCTATATCCGTTTTTTGAGAGCCATACGCATTGCGAAGGCGTTGGAGCTGATGGCTGAAAATACCTATTCCATCCTAGAAATTGCAATGCGGATTGGCTACAATGAACTGTCGTCTTTCAGTAATATCTTTACACGTATTACGGGTATCCGTCCTTCGGTTTATATGTCGAAAATCAATGAATACAAAAATTGATTGGACTGGATTACGCCAAAAGTTCGTGTAGATCTTCCTGAGAAAGAGATTTTATAAAGCTTTCTTCAGTTGTAATAAGGGTTTGTGCAATAGATTTCTTCCTGTTCTGCAGCGCCAATATTTTCTCTTCGACAGTGTCTTTGCTGATGAATTTATAGATGAATACGTTTCGCGTCTGTCCAATGCGATGTGAACGGTCTACAGCTTGTTGTTCTACCGCTGGATTCCACCATGGATCTAATATAAAAACGTAATCTGCTTCAATTAGGTTGAGCCCCACACCGCCGGCTTTGATCGATATTAAGAACAATTTGGTGTTATTGTTTTTACGGAACTGACTGACAGCTTCGTCCCGATTTTTAGTGCCACCATCCAGGTAGGCATAGTTTGTTCCTTTCTTATCAAAATATTGCCTGAAAATATTAAGTTGTTTGACGAACTGGGAAAAAATAAGGACTTTGTTTCCTCGTTGCATGACCATTTCAAGTGTTTCAATAACAGCGTCGAATTTTCCCGAATCACCTAAAAAATCCTCGTCGACCATTCTGGGATGATTGGCAAGTTGACGGAGTTTGGTCAGTCCCTGTAATAGTGCAATTTGCGTTGATTTCGGTTTGTTGTCCATTTGCCCATCCAGAATCGCATTACGATATTCCGACTTCACTTTTTCATAAAGTTCCGACTGTTTATCAGTCATTTCGCAATAAAGTACCTGTTCTGTTTTGGGCGGTAGCTCTGTCGCGACTTGATCTTTTGTGCGTCTTAAAATGAAAGGCTTGACAATCGCCTGAAGACGTTGCGCTTTTTCTTCATCTTTTTTCTTTTCAATGGGCTGTACAAATTCTTTTTGAAAATAGGTGTAACTTCCCAACAAACCCGGATTGGTAAAATGCATTTGTGCCCAAAGGTCAGAAACAGAGTTTTCAACGGGCGTGCCACTTAAGGCGAGTTTATTCTTGCTCTTCAAACTCTTTATAGCCTTGAACGATTTTGACGTTGGATTTTTAATGTTTTGGCTTTCATCTAAAATGATGTAATTAAAATAAAATCCACTTAATATACCTTCATCAATGCGAGCAATGCCGTAAGTGGTAATAACGAGATCATATTTGGTGAACAGTGAAACATCTTTTATGCGATTGTTTCCCGTATGCAGATGGATCTTCAGTTGGGGAGCAAATTGATGTGCTTCTTTCTGCCAGTTATAAACAAGCGATGTTGGCAATACCAAGAGTGAAGTATGTACTTCCTGCGGATCGATAATTTGCTCTTTTTGCTGTTGTAATAAGGCTAAGGTCTGAATGGTTTTGCCTAATCCCATGTCATCTGCAAGACAGCCGCCGAATTTATATTGTTTTAGAAAATTGAACCAATTGTATCCTGCTTTCTGATAAGGCCGCAGGTTTCCTTTGAAATGCTTTGGCTCTGGAATATCCGCAATTTCTTCGAAAGTAGCGAGATTTTGTAATTTACGGTTGAAAACCAATTTGGTATGTTCGCTGATTTCAAAGAGCAGTCCGATATGGACTTTGTTTAATTTAAGTTCATGTCTATCGGCAGAGAACTGGAATAGGTGATTATATTGTGCAAACCATTCCTCTGGGATCATTGCAATTTCACCATTTGGTAAAGTAAATTCTTTGATATTGTTTAGAATATGGTTCCTTAGCTGAATAAAGGGAATTTCATAGGGCCCAAATTTTGCAATAGCACTGATATCGAACCAGTCATTATCCTCATCTATGGCGATGTCCAAGGATGTATGTCCAATGAAGAAGCGTTTTTGTTCGCTGTTTTGTATGATTTGAAATCCTAGCGCCTTTATTTGCTCCTGATGATTGTTTATCCAGTCAAATATCGAAATCCGTTTTCCCGATTGCATAGTGGGTGCAAGCAATCCAAGCTGGCGGTCCAGATCTTCCATACCCAACGATTTTAGATTTTCCAGCTGCTGTTCTTCCCATTGTAAAGAACGTTTGACCCGATGGAAAATATATAAGTCCTCTTTCTCGTTATATTCCATACGGACAGTCACTTTATTTTCGGCTCCTGCCGTAAATGTATGAGGGCCATAATTGAATTGCAATTGTAATTTCGAAGGGCCGTCTTCCACGTAGATCAGATGGAGTAAGGGGATTGCCTGATGCTGATGGGTCTGGATTTCAAAACCCTCTGCATAGACATGGTAGCGTTCAATCAGTCCACAGACGAAAGTTTCAAAATATTTTTTTTCTGTACTTCTTCCGACCGAAATGTATCGTTTATTGAGAAAGGGGCTAAGCTTTTTTCCTTCCAATGCTTGGTCGAAATAGTATAAAGTATTATTTAAAAGAAGCCAGGCTTGAGCGTTAGTCAAGACAATGGCGTTCTTAAACATGAATTCCAAGCGTTGATTTTCGTACTTTATTGTAGGAAAGTAACGTGTCTCTTCCTCATTACGGCGAAAGTGGAATAGGATAGAGGCAGCTGACGTTGCCAATTTAATTTCCTGATCTGCCGGATAACCATCTTTGCTCATCATAAAAAGCGGTTTATCGCCTATCGCCTCAAAGCATTGAATCATCTTTTCATCAATCTTTGGCCGCAATAAATCATAGAGTTTTTTGTCAAAAACTTTAGAGAAGAAGTCTACGGGCCTGATTGCTTTTTTATAATACTTCTTAATGAGGTTGGTCTGTTCGATGTCGTCGAGCAATCGGATTAGCTTGTAATCTATCTCATCCAATTCTGCTGCATAGGCATCTACGGTATTGCTAAATATACGTTGATATCGTAGTGAGTAAGTTCCATTAGGATTGAGTTTGACCATATGTGGCTCAATGAGATAGCCGAGATAAGGATGCTCACAAATAGAATAAACGATTTTATATACTGGAAATGACTTTGACTGTTGCATTAAAAATAGCGGACCTTGTAAATAAAGGTATCTAATATACAATAAAATATACCATTAAACGTAATTTGCCGAATGAAATTTAAAAAAATGTAGATTACAGAAATTGCCTGCAATATTTTAGGTAATAAATTGGCATCGTATCAAGACTATATTGACCGGCGATAGCGATATGTCTTTCCAAATATTAGAAATTGCCCTCAAAAACAAATTGAGCAGGACCTTTGAGAAAAACATTTGTAAAGCTATTTTCTTTTTTATGAAAAGAGATATACAATTGTCCCCCTAGTACGCGAATAGGGATGACGATCTCGCCTTCTAGGTTCATTTGTAGGGCCACGGCCATTGCTGCAGCTGTAGCACCGGTACCACAGGCATAAGTTTCGTCTTCTACACCACGCTCAAATGTGCGCAGGAAATAACCATTTTCCTCTTTCTCTATAAAATTGACATTGATGCCATCGTTGGCATAAGTAGCATTGTTGCGAATCGAGTAGCCATCCTGAAAAACATTTTTTTCTTTCAGGTTTGTAACGAAGCTAACGTAATGCGGTGATCCGGTGTGCAAGATGTAAGCATCGCCATCTCGTTCAAACTCATAGACGTCGATCATTTGCAGGTTGACAAGATTAGAGGAAAGGAAAGCATGGTGTGCGCCGTCTACTGCCAAAAAGTCAGTCTTGTCAGTAATAATGCCTAAATCATGTGCAAAGGCCACGATACAGCGCCCGCCATTGCCGCACATACTTCCTTCTCGACCATCAGCGTTATAGTATATCATCTCAAAATCGTAATTTTCTTTGTTTTGAAGCAGCATGAGGCCATCCGCGCCTATCCCAAACCTGCGGTCACAGAGGCTTTTCACCAGAACTTCGTCCGCCCGGTCAAATGAATTGTCGCGATTATCGACTAGGATGAAATCATTGCCAGCTCCCTGATATTTTGAAAATCTTATTTTCGATGCCATTCTATTGATTTGAAGTAACAAAAATACGTTTTTTTGTTACAAAAAAGCGGCGGGAAGTTAAGATTTGTTAAAATTATTGCATTTGTCTAGCAATTAACATTTTTTAACGTGTCGGATTTTCCGAAGGCCTTTAAATGGTATTACATTTGAACATATCCGAATAAAATCGGTAATTTTAAGAGCAAAAATTATCAGCTTATATTAAGACATTTTAAAATAGAAATAAGTTTATGAATAAGGTCGGTTTAACGCTATTAACAGCTGTTTTCGGTGGAGCAGTAGCATTAGGTGGTTACAAGCTTATTGAAAATAAGAAACTTGATAGTATGTCTTTTGAGGACAAACAGAAAGTTTATTTTGCCAATAACCCTACAGGAGTCATGTCTTCAACGGGCAATCCTGATTTTACACAAGCATCTGCGGCAGTAGCTCCGGGTGTCGTACATATTAAGACAACATATAGTAGAAAGGGTTCGCAGCAATCAGAAGGTTCTCCATTCGACATGTTTGAAGAATTCTTTGGTATGCCCCAAGGCGGCGGACGCCGTCAGATGCAGGCGCAACCCGTGCAAGCGTCAGGATCAGGGGTCATTATCTCTGACGATGGGTATATTGTTACCAATAACCACGTCGTAGAGGAAGCTGATAAGATCGAGGTGGTCTTAACAGACAAGCGCACTTATGAAGCGAAGTTGATCGGTCGTGACCCAAATACGGATATCGCTTTATTAAAAGTAGCAGGAAAAGGTCTTCCTGTAGTAAAGTTAGGTAACTCGGATAATGTCAACGTCGGCGAATGGGTATTGGCCTTTGGTTATCCACTTGGGCTTCAATCAACCGTAACAGCTGGTATTGTCAGTGCAACAGGTCGTGATATTGGTATCTTAAGAGAGGGGCAGCAACAACGTGGTAATCCTTTTGGCGGTGCTACTGAGCAGCCACTTGCAAGCTCTGCTATTGAGTCTTTTATCCAGACTGATGCGGTGATCAATAAGGGGAATAGTGGTGGCGCATTAACCAATGCCTCCGGTGAATTAATCGGTATCAACTCTGCTATTGCATCACCAACAGGTGTGTATGCAGGTTATGGTTTTGCTATTCCTGTCAATTTAGTGAAAAAGATTGTAGATGATTTTGTAGAATTTGGTAATGTAAAACGTGGCTATATTGGTGTTAGTTATGTGCCGATAACGTCAGAACTGGCCAAAGAAAAAGGGATCACCGATGTTAATGGATTATATGTGGAGGATGCGGTAGCTGGTGGAGCTGCGGCAGCTGCAGGGATCAAAAAAGGCGATATCTTGACTAAGATCAATGGTAAGACCATCACAGGATCGCCGGTGTTAAGTGAAACGATAGGTCGTCTACGTCCAGGGGATAAAGTGAATCTTACCTACAAACGTGACGGTAAAGAAAAACAGGTTACACTAACATTGAAAGGCGAAGAATCTTTGAAATCAGCATCGGGCGCAAGTGGAAAGGCGTCAAAAAGCGCAACCGAAATTTATAACAAATTAGGCGCTAGTTTTATTCCTGCTTCTGCAGCGAAAAAGAAAGAACTGGGTGTAAACGCTGGTGTCGTGGTGACACAAGTAAACCGTGGTGGTATATTTGATTATTTTGGTGTAGAAAGAGGTTTGGTGATTACCGAGGTCAATGGAAAAGCCGTAAACAGTGTTGATGATATAGAATCGGCATTGGGAGCAACACAACGCAATATCGTTCGCTTAAAAGGTGTATCTCCACAAGGAGGTGCTGTTCAGCTAAGCTTCCCAGTGGAATATTAAAAATTGAATTAAGAATTGGTTGATTAATATAGTTTAGGTGGTTCTAGCCGTAAGGTTAGGCCACCTTTTTTATTTAGGGGCCGTGCGAATGGGCCTAAGTATTTTAAATAGCTATGTTTCATGCCTTAAAGCCATGAAATTGAATTTTAAACGCTGCTATCAAAAGTTATCAACGTATTATGGTCGTCACAGGAAAGTACGATTTCATCCGGATTGTTTCTTTAATAGTTTAAGTTTAGTTATTTTGTGCAATAAAGTATGATAAACTGATCCTGTTAGTAATGTAACAGCAATATAGTTTATGACTTAGTTATTGTAAAACATAGTATTATGAAAGTTTAATATTCGTATTCTATTTCATAGCATAAAAAAAGTATTTAGATGAAAATTTTAATGGTTTGTTTGGGTAATATCTGTCGTTCGCCATTGGCACATGGTATATTAAAGCAAAAAATAAAAGATAAACAATTAAATTGGGTTGTAGAATCTGCTGGTACAGGTGATTGGCATGTCGGTGAAGCACCCGACCGAAGGGCGATTACAATTGCCAAGAAGTATGGTGTTGATATATCTGGTCAAAGGGCAAGGCATTTTCAGCCTGCTTTTTTTAATGAATATGACCTTATTTTTGTGATGGATCGACAGAATTTTGCGGATGTGTGTGCACAGGCAGAAAGCAAAAATGATCTGGAAAAAGTACAATTATTTTTAGATAATGATGTTGTACCTGATCCGTATTTTGATGATAATTTGTTCGACCCGGTATTTCAGATGATTGACAAGCGCTGTACGGAGGTGATCGAAAAAGTATCTTTATCGTCGTAAATATTATATATTACAGCAAAATGGTGCAGTAATTCCCTAATTTTCATTGGCTCAAAACACCAAGTAGGAATAGGAAACAATGTAGCATGTCACTATGCGTAAAACATGGGTGAAAAATAGCGATGAATAATGTTTTATCAAAAGACAATGAAATTAGCCAATCAAGCAATTGTCTTAGTTCGTATAAAGGAAAAAATGAAAGCAGCAGAAGTAAATAAGAAGTGGAGCATACTACAGGGCGAAATTGCTTCTTTATTTGATATGGAAAAGCCTGACATCAAGGTATGTTTATTCCTTATCGGTGTACAGGAATTGGGGAAAGGTCCGCAGACCTTCTCGAAACGGCAAAAAGAGGAATTGATGCATATTGCAACATGCCGCCTATTCAGTGCCATGGGTTTTTATAGCCTAAAGGGATTGGATGAGGAAGGCTGGCCACATTGGGAATTGATCAAGCCTATTCCTAATTATACGTTATTGGAACAAGAGCTTATCATGAAGTCCTTGATTATTGATTATTTTGAAGAATTAAACGTCATCTAACGCATGAGATTTTTAAAAGTTTGTTTAGTAGCAATATTTTGCTTTTTGCAGGTCGTGGCATTTGCTGCCAAACCGGAATATAAGTATGTTCAGATTATTACAGATAAAGGAACCTGTGTGTTGCGATTATATAATGAAACACCCAAACATCGGGACAATTTTGTGAAGCTGGCAAAAACGAAATACTATGATGGCACATTGTTTCATCGGGTGATTCAAAACTTTATGATCCAAGGTGGTGACCCAGACTCAAAAAATGCTGTTGGTGGGGCTCAATTAGGTAATGGAGGACCGGGCTATACTATCCCTGCTGAAATAGCGGATGGACAGTTTCATAAGAAAGGTGCTATCGGTGCTGCCCGGGACAACAATCCAGCGAAGGCATCCTCCGGATCTCAGTTTTACCTGGTTCAAGGTAAGGTATTTACTCCCGAAGATCTCAATCGTCTTGAACAGACACGGATGAATGGAAAGAAATTTTCTGAAACCCAGCGGCAGGCTTATACCACAATTGGTGGTGCTCCACATCTGGACTGGAATTATACGGTATTTGGTGAATTAGTGAAAGGAATAGAGGTAATTGACCAGATTGCGGCAGTGAAAACCGATAAGAATGACCGGCCGGAAGTGGACCAGAAAATGACTATGCATCTACTGACCAGACGTGAGGCACTAAATCTGGAACGCGAACTGAAGGGTTTAAAGCCACAGACTGGCTTCTTCACCAAGATAAGTGATTTATTCTCTTCTAAAGATTATTAAATTGTCATTAATGGATCTCGCTGTCACAAAGATTTAAATTTATCGTGTCAGCGTATGAACTGTAACAGAAAAAAATAGCGAGACATTGTAAAATCCCCAGCTTTCGGGGTTAATGTCTCAGATCTAATATCTCAATACTCATATCTATACAATGAAAATAGTAACCTATAATGTGAACGGTTTGCGAGCTGCATTAAAGAAAGATTGGCTGGGCTGGCTAAAAAACGTGGATGCTGATGTCATCTGTCTTCAGGAAATAAAAGCTTCTCCAGATCAAATCCCGGAAGTCGTTCTATTGGAAGAGATGGGATATGAGCATTACTGGTATCCGGCTCAAAAGAAGGGGTATAGTGGTGTCGCTATTTTTACCAAAATTACGCCCACACATGTCGAGTATGGATGTGGTCACGAAGACTATGATTTTGAGGGAAGGATCATTCGGGCCGATTTTGATAAAGTTTCGGTGATGAGTACTTATTTTCCCTCTGGAACAACAGGAGATGTAAGACAGGACTTTAAATATCGTTTTTTGGACGATTTTCAATTGTATAGTGACAAGCTGCTGGTAGAGCGTCCGAATTTGGTCGTCTGTGGAGATTATAATATCTGTCATCGTGCAATTGATATTCATAATCCGAAATCAAATGCGAACTCTTCCGGATTTTTGCCTGAAGAACGCGAATGGATGGAAAATTTCATTCATTCGGGATACATTGATTCTTTCCGTCACTTGAATCCGGAACCGCATAACTATACCTGGTGGAGTTATCGTGCAGGTGCCCGTGCCCGAAATCTGGGTTGGCGTATCGATTATAATATGGTATCAAAACCGTTGGCTGCACAGATCAAATCGTCACAGATTTTAGCGAATGCAGTTCATTCGGACCATTGTCCGGTTTTATTGGAATTGGACGTATAACGAGCCACATATCTCTAATAAAAAGGCTTTCATTAACTGAAAGCCTTTTTTATAGTTGTGAACATTTTATTTGAAGAAAGTCATTTGCAACGCTGTATTGCCTGTATGCCTCAAATGAAGTCCTTAGGACTTGCTTTGAATGATGGAAAGTTGCTGTGCAACTTTCTCTGCAATTGTTAGGAATGATTTTGTTACAGGGTCTTCCTGATCTACTGCAACGGGAAAACCGTTATCTCCAGCATCGGAAATACCTTTTAGTAAAGGTATCTCGCCAAGGAAGGGTACCTGATATTCTTCAGCTAAACGTTTTCCTCCATCCTTGCCGAAGATATAATATTTGTTGTCCGGCAGTTCTGCTGGAGTGAAGTAAGCCATATTTTCGACAACGCCCAAAAGTGGGATATTGATACTATCCATTAAAAACATACCAATTCCTTTGACGGCATCCGCCAGGGCTACATGTTGCGGTGTAGTGACGATGACTGCCCCAGCTATTGGGAAAGTTTGCGATACTGTGATATGGATATCTCCGGTTCCTGGAGGCATGTCAACAACGAGATAATCCAATTCGCCCCAATTGGCATCATTGAATAGCTGTTTGATAGCAGAGGTGGTCATCGGTCCACGCCATGGAATGGGTTGGTTGGGATCCGTAAAAAAACCAATTGAAAGTAATTTTAAACCAAATTTTTCGAGGGGCTGAATTTTCACCTGACCATCCGGCATTTCAACTGATCCAGGTTTCGCTCCCTCTAATCCAAACATAATCGGTAGCGAAGGACCGTAAATATCGGCGTCCAAAAGACCTGTTTTTGCACCTTTGGCATGAAGTGCCAAAGCCAGGTTTGCTGCGACGGTAGATTTCCCGACACCACCTTTACCCGAAGACACCAGAATGATGTTTTTAATCCCCGAGACCTGAGCCCCTTGTTTACCGATCACATTGGAAGTCATGTTAATCTGGACTTCAAGATCTTTGTCAATAAAATGTGCTATGGCATTGCGGCAGGCATGCTCAATATGGTCTTTTAATGGACAGGCTGGTGTGGTCAATACAACATCGAAGGCAATTTTTTGGTCTTCGATCTGAATATTTTGAATCATATTCAATGTTACAAGATCCTTTTTTAGATCAGGCTCTTCAACATACGATAATGCATTTAATATTTGTTCTTTGGTAACCATCTAATATTCATTTGAAATCATGGAATACAAAACTACTCATTGCCGACCAATTTCCTGTCATTTGTTTGTTTTTAATGGAATTGAGATCATGTATCTTTCTTTTATAGCGGATTTAGGGTATCTCTATGGTTTCGAAGGACATGAAAAAATAATCCTATTGCAAGGGACAACATGCTGGAGACCCGGTTTTTGATGTTTTCTGCTGTATCCAGTAATAAGACTCAGCATCGATACGCAGTGTGACTGGTATTATGGTGGAAGTGCGTCAACTGGGGCGTGTAATTATAATTGTATATAAAGGCAAATTTATCTAAGTTTGACTATTGATATGCATGGATTTGCATGAAATTGTAATTATGTCCAATCGATTTATAACA
>JAQZAZ010000014.1 GCA_029239355.1 Sphingobacterium sp. | reverse complement strand
GGCTTAAAGTTAGGCATTCGACCCTAAAAAATCCTAACTTGCATAAAATTGTATAGACGACATGAAGCATATCGAAAAATTAGCTGCTATTCGTGAGGCTATGAAGATTCAAGGAATCGATGGATACATCATCCCATCATCAGATCCTCATATCAGTGAATATTTACCAGAACGTTACAAATGTATTGCTTGGGCATCAGGGTTTACAGGATCTGCGGGTACCTTGGAACCGGTTTTGAATTGGTTAAACTGAAAGTCCAGGCAGCGGCGGAGTATGCGGATTGGTTAGGAGAGAAATTGAATGCAGGAGCGAAAGTTGCTTTTGATGGAAATCTGGCGTCACTTTTGGTGGCTCAATCTGTCAAAGGCGTGTTGGAGCCTCTGGATATTCAGGTGGATGGCCATGTAGATTTACTAGCTGATTTATGGGCAGGTAGACCAGAGTTGCCAAAAGCGCAGGCCTACTTGTTGCCTGAAAGTACAACAGGACAATCTACTGTAGCGAAGATTGAAGCTGTACGGGCTGAAATGAAGAAAAATCGGACCGATGCACATTTAGTATCTTCGTTGGATGATCTTGCTTGGCTACTTAATATCCGTGGGCAGGATGTACCTTGCAACCCAGTTGTTTTGGGATTTGTATTGATCACAACTGATACTGCAACACTTTACATTGAACCGTCAAAGTTGAACGCCGAAACAGTTGCTGAATTAGAAAGCTATGGCGTTGAAATCGCTGCATACGACGATATCTATCAGACGATCGAGACATTGCAGGCAAATGCGATCTTAATCGACCCAAAACGTACCTGCTTCGCGATGTTTGATAACGTTCCTGAAAACGTTAAAATAGTGGAAAAAATAAATCCTTCTACGACTTTAAAAGCAATTAAGAATAAGGTAGAAGTTGAAAATAACAGATATACTTTTGTAAAGGACGGTGTTGCCCTTACTAAGTTTTTCAAATGGTTAGAAGAAAATGTAGCCAGTGAAGAGCTTTCGGAGCTGTCGATCGCAGATAAGCTGCGTGGATTCCGTGAGGAGCAAGATGGATTTGTCGATGTTTCTTTCACTACAATTGCGGGTTACCTAGACCATGGTGCATTGCCACATTATTCGGCAAATGAGAAATCCAACTATACTTTGCGTCCAAAAGGCCTTTTGTTAGTTGACTCCGGTGGTCAATACAAAACAGGTACAACAGATATTACTCGAGTTGTTTCCCTGGGAGGTCTTACGCAAGAGGAAAAAGAAGATTATACACTCGTTCTGAAAGGAACGATTGAAGGTTCACAGGCCATTTTCCCTGTAGGAACGCGTGGGTATCAAATTGATGCCATTACCCGTCGTCCATTATGGGAAACATTACGCAACTATGGACACGGTACGGGACACGGTGTTGGATTTTTCTTGAATGTACATGAAGGGCCACAGGTGTTTAATGCTGCCGCAATAGATGTTGCTGTTGAACCAGGAATGATTACTTCGATTGAACCGGGGCTCTACCGTGTGGGTAAACATGGTATCCGTATCGAAAATTTAGTGTTGACCCGTAAAGCAGGATCCTCCGAATTTGGCGAGTTTCTTGATTTCGAGACATTGACACTATGTTATATTGCAACGGATTTAATTGAGAAGTCGCTATTGGACAAAAGGCATCTTTCATGGTTGAATAATTATAACCAATGGGTGTTTGATCAACTTTCTACACATCTTTCAAGTGAAGAAAAGAACTGGCTTGAAGAGAAATGTAAGGCAATTTAATAATCTGCATAAAATAGGGACCTGTATTGCCGGTTCCTATTTTTTTTAACTAAAACGGCTTTATTCTGTTCGTTATTGGGACCAGTTTCATTTCTTAGCTTTTTGCTTCGATGATGTAGTGTATTATGCATCATACCATTCTATATGGTACTCAGCGGGAAACCATAAATTTTAACGGGCTGTTCTCAAAATTTCATATAATTGTTCTTTGCCAAAAGGTTTCAAAATAAAACCATTTACAAACGGATAATTTACTAGTTGCTCTTGATCTTTCTGACTGGATGAAGAGCTGATGATAAAGATCTCGCTTTGACTGACAAAATCCCTTTTATCCTTTAAGACTCCCATTAGTTCCCAGCCTGTCATCAGGGGCATACTGATATCAACAAATAGTAAGGCTGGTTCTGGCGATACACTGATATCATGTGACTCCAAAAAATCCAATGCGTTTTCAAAAGGATGAAATTCAATAGGGTAATCTGGAAAACCCTGAAGTATATAGCCAAAAACGGTGCGTAAGATCGCATTGTCGTCTATAAGGATGACTTTTCTTTTATTTTCCTGATTCATTACGCTCTTTCTAAAAATTTGACCGAAAAGCCGCATCCTTCACATCCCTTTCACAAATCTATTGTTTTACCATCGGGTGATCTGATATTATGTTAAAAACAACCCAATATCCTTGTTCTGAAGCATGTAATGCAAAACCTCCTTCAAACACGAGGTGTTAGGACTTGTATTTAGGTAAATTGATGCTTAGTCCATGCTAACATTACTCTAAAATAATCAATAAATATTCAAATAGGCAACATTTGTATAAAGAGTTATTAGATATGCTATGAGGTAACACTATTTAAAATCAAAAAAACTTTGGCTGCCAAAGTTTTTTTGATTTTTTTAATACGGTTTTGAGAATAGTTTAGTGTTTTGTTTTCTCCAGCCATAACCAATTAAACCAGAGCGGAAGCTGCTGTTGGCTTTTGTAGGTCAGGATATATTTTCCGGGTTTATCAAATTTGAACGTTCCGATTCGTTTTTCTACAAACTCTTCGGTGTAGTTGTTTTCATTCGGTTCAACAACCATTTTTTTGCCAGGGGCAAAACTTCCCTTGAGTTGTTGACTAGCAAGATCAATCTCGAACGAAATATGCTCTTTGTTTGGGTTGTGGGCAGAGAGATCCAGCGCATAAGTTCCTGCTTCTGGAATAGTGACTTCCCAGTTTATCATTGTATTTGCGGTAAGTACAGTATGGGTTGGATTTTTGCCATTATACGGTACAATCTTCAGATTGCTATTTAGACTATTGGTTGATTTTAGGGAAAAGCCGCCAAAGGTTGATTCAGGGACCGTGTTTTTGTCCAATTCCAAAGGGCCGTCAAAGGTCAGTTTTACCTCTGAGACATAATGATCCGGTTGGTCTGCAGGTAGGTCAATATGGATTGAACTAAGTTTCTGCTCATAGTTCAAGCTTGTTAAACTGTTACCTTTCAGCAATGCTATACTAGAGGGCTTGGATTTGATACCCGTAATACGAAGTTTGTGATCCAATGGCCAGTTAAATACATGCGCATACACAACTGTTTTATTTTGTTCGATTTTGGTGGTCAAATAGCCCCAGTCGAAGTGGTTGTTTTTTAACGAAAGGCCAGTGCTGCCATAGATACTTTGGCCATATGTTTTTAACCAGGTGCCAACATCATGTAGGCGGCTTACACTTTCGTAAGGGACAGTACCATCTGCGCGAGGGCCAATGTTTAAGGTAAATCCGCCATTGAGGCTGACGTTTGAGATCAGGGACTGAAAAATCTGGCTGGTTGATTTCCATTCGTTTTCTTGACCGTTATAACCCCAAGAATGGGCGATTGTACCCGGTGTTTCCCAAGGATGCGCGATAAAGTTGCTGCCAAATTGATTGTCACCAAGTGTTTCGAAATCAACATTTTCGGCATCTGTAGGAAGGCCCAGACGCGAATTGATCAGGCAATTCGGCTGCAGCTCGCGGATCAATTTTACCACCTGGAGTAATTGTTCTTTTTTAATGATGGATTTTTGATAAGGGATCCACATATCAAACCATATTAATGAAATATCACCGTAGTTACCCATGAGTTCACGAAGCTGGGGGATGACCTTTTCTTGCCAGTATTGGTTATACTGTGCATCCGTAACCTGTCCGGACAATTCCTGTTGATGATTCCAGCCATAAGGATGTTCCCAATCGATCCAGTGGGAGTAGTAGAAGCCAAGCTTCATGCCATGCTTTTTACAGGCCGCTGCGATTTCTTTGATCACATCGCGATTAGCACCACTAAGTTTAGGTAAGCTATAAGTGCCTACTTTGGTATCCCAGAGGGCTACACCATCGTGATGTTTGGTGGTAATGATGATGTATTTCATTCCGGCTTCTTTGGCAAGGAGAACCCATTTTTCCGGATCTATCTTGTTCCAGTCAAAGCGTTTGGCCAAACCGCCATACTCTTCCTTTGATACCCGGTTACGGTAGCGTAGCCATTCTGCATAGTTGTTCATATAGCGTAGGGGTTCACCTTTCCACATTCCTTCCGCAGCGCTGTATAGCCCCCAGTGGATAAACATGCCAAAGCGGGCCTCTTTAAACCAGTCCGCCTTTCCGTTGTCTTGTGCAAAAAGTTTTATTGAAAGGCTGAAGAATAATAAACATAAGAGTGCGATTCTTTTGAATTGTGGTATCATACAGGTTGTTGTCTTTTTTGGATTACAAGATAAGAAAAAAAAGATTTGCTAAATCTATTTTTAAAGGAAGTGAGAGTATCTCACTTGTTTCTATGGCTAAAAAAAATGAAATCCCCTGATTTTAAAACCAAGGGATTTTATTTTTTAGTTCAGCTTATAAGCCATCAGAATCTTTTTGAAAATTTCTGTATTGTTGTAGACTCCTATGAAATTCTGTGCACCTGGGCCATAAGCAAAGACAGGAACCATAATGTTGGTATGGTCATCACTGCTAAAATTTCCTCTCACTTCACCTTTTTTATAATTGGCATCCAATAAAGACAATCCACCAGTTTCGTGGTCTGCAGTCACAATAACTAAGGTTTCACCATCCTGGTCTGCAAATTTTAAGGCTTGACCTACGAGTCTGTCAAAATCATGTTGTTCTGTAACAACATAAGATAGGTCATTCGCATGACCACCGTAATCAATTTGCGCCCCTTCGGCCATAATAAAGAAGCCATTTTTATTTTTGGCCAGTAGCTGAATGCTTTTTAACAGTGAAGTTTTTAGCATGTCACCACGACCGTCCAGCATCTTTTGAGTTCCCGAATCAGGTAAAAGTACCAGTTGTTTACCAGTGTTGGCTTTTTCGAAATCCCTCAACGTTTGCTGTAACTGATAGCCTTTTTCATACAATTGCTGCATCAGTTTACCATCCTTATTTCCTAAAAAACTTTCGCGGCGTGAACCCACCAAAATATCTACATTGCTTTTTTTGAAATCTGCAGCAATTGCATGCGACATTGTGCGGTCGATCTGATGCGCATAAAATGCAGCCGGGGTTGCATCTGTAATATCTCCGGCACTAATAATAGCGCTTTTGATGCCATATTGTGCCAAGGTATCAGGAATTGAAGCTACCGTTGCTCCATTTGCATCGACACCGATATAGCGGTTGTTGGTTTTATGCCCAGTAGCTAAGGCCGTCCCACCAGCTGCGGAGTCTGTGAAGTCTGAGTTTGATGCTTCAGTGCGAGAAAAGCCAATATGTCGCATATTAACAATATTGGATTGACCAAAATTTGCGCTTAAACCAGCTTGAATTTGAGCTAAGCCCATTCCATCGCCAATCAACAAAATAACATTTTTTACCTTGGTTTTGGCGCCGTCATTTTTATAAGTTGGTGTATAGGGACTATATGCTTGTGGATTGGTGTATTCAACTTTGGCATTATTTAGATAGTAATTTTTCAATGCCGTTGGATGATCGGTATTAATCCAGTCGACCCCCATGTGACCAAGTTCTTTCCAACTATTAGGGCTGTCTTTTGTAGCCCAAAAACGAAATGGTTTTCCCAGCTTATGCGCCTTATTTATCACGGATTTCATTTTTTGGAGATCAGGTGGGGTAGGTGTTCCCTTACCATTCCAGTCCGAATAATGTGCTATGTTCTGACTGATCATTCCAATATGTTTCAGTTGTTCAGCTGTATAATCTTTTTCGGGTCTTCCATCGAAATAAATAAAATGAGGGTATTCATTAAATTTTTCGGCTGGCGGTATATTTCCACTTATCACAATTTTTATTGCGCGAGGATTTTTTTGCTGATCAAATACCGACTCATTTCCTTTCAGGTCTTCCATCAATTTAGAAAGCACCTGTTGGTAGTTTTCCTTGATATCGATGACCAGCTGTAGTCTTTGTGTTGAATCAGCATAAGCTTGATTGCCATTCTCGTTGTAAAAGGCAATTAAAGGCTCGATGTAAAGCTTCTTTAAGGTTTTTCTAGACTTGATTTCACTACTTTCATGTGCGACGTAAAGTTCACCGTTGCGATAGAAGACGTCAGCTTCGATAGACCCCATACCGGCAGAGTAAGCCTCCAACAATGGAATTTGCTGTTTGTAATCGTTATGACTGTGCCCTGCATTGGCAGTCAGTTTCTGCTGAGCAGAAACTGACTGAATATTTAGACTGACAAATAATAACCAAATTAACTTATTACCTTTTACCATCCTGCATTTTGTTTAATTACACCTGAACTGTTGTCGATTTCACGTTGTGGTATAGCCCAAACATCGTGCACTTGTGGGTTGAAGGTCCTCGCTGGCCAGATTACCGTGCCATCGAAATCATGCAACGGTTTGGCGTAAGTTGCTTGAGCATCCCCCCATCTAACTAAGTCGCGGTGGCGATCTGCCCATTCACCAGCAAGCTCATTGCGGCGCTCACGTTTTAGATCAACTAATGTCATGCTGCTTTTCGGCAATAGACCAGCTCTTTTTCTAATTTTATTTAATTCGGTATCACCAGCGCCAGAACCATTTAAATTAATGGCTGCTTCGGCTTTGATCAACAGTACCTCTGCGTAACGCATTAATGGTACGTTTAAGTCTGTTGTCCCATTATCACCATTTGGATTGACGTGCGTAGGAATCGGATTTTGGTAAGAAAACGGTTCCATGTATTTCTTAAACTGATAGTTCGATGTTGCGCCGCCATCTTTTGTAAAGGTGCGCTCGGCACCGAAGAACTGGAATTTGTCGCCAGGTTTTAAAATAGTTGCCTCACGACGAGAGTCTCCCGCTTCGAACGAATCATATAGCTCTTTTGTAGGGAGATAATACCCCCATCCATTATAGATTCCCCATGCCTTGTTGGTCAACATAACGCCGGGAAGCTTACTTCCCCAGCCTGTACCACCACCATCTGGCGTGCAAACCACTGACCAAATATATTCTTTGGACCAATTGTTGGCTGCTTTAAATACATCAACGAAGCTAGCAAGTAAATCATGCTTGCCCGAACTGATCACCATATCCGCATATTTGGCTGCATTGGTATAATCTTTTTTGTATAAGTATACTTTTGATAGATAAGCCCAGGCTGCCGTTTTGTGTGCTTTACCATAATCGGAAGAATTCATGTCCGAAAAATAAGGAAGATTTTCTGCCGCCTTTACAAAGAGGGATATAATGTAGTCATAATTTTCATTGACATTATTGGCTCGAGGAACTGGTAAGGTAGCATCTGTTTCCGGTTTTACAATTGGTACTCCCGCCTTGTCGTTACCGTAGTTCGCAGCTAATTGGAAATAAACTAAGCCTGCATTGAAATAGGCATCACCAATAATTTGTTTTTTTCGGTTTTCATCCATGCTGATGTTCGGCACATTGGTGATAATATCATTGGCTCTTTTAATAACAGCATAACGCATGCTCCATTGTGTTTCAGTATAGCCACCTCCAATGTAGCTACGGTTAAAATTTTTGATATTATCCGCTTCAGGTTTATTGCGACCGGTGACCATATCGTCACTCGCGTTAATGAACCAGAACATCCCACGGCCATAATAATCCTCCTCGTTGTATTTTTCATACATGCCGGCTTCCGCCTTGATCGCATCTTGCTCTGTTTTCCAATAATTTTGTGAAGATGGAGAACCTTCAGGAGAAATATCCAATTGCTTGGTGCAAGAAGAAAAGAGCGTTATCGCTGATAGTGTAAGGTATTTTATATTCGTTTTCATTTTTTATTATGCTAAAATTAAAAATTGACATTTAGACCGAAAATAAAGCTTCTGGCTTGTGGGTATCGACCGACATCAAGTCCATTATTATCCATACCAATTTCTGGATCAAAACCTGTATATTTTGTGAACGTAAATAAATTGTTTGTGGTCGCATAGACTCTTACGTTTCCAAGTTTAAATTTATCCGCAAGGGATTTTGGCAGCGTGTATCCTAATGTGACGTTACGGATACGTAGAAAAGAACCGTCTTCGATATAAAAGTCCGATGCATTAAAGTTACCATTGGCGTCTGAGCTTGAGATGATCGGCACTTTTCCGTTCGGATTTTCCGGAGACCAGGCGTCAAGAATCCCTTCTAGTTTATTGTATGAAGGACCACTAGCGCTATAAGTTGTTCTTTTAATTGCATTGAATAACTTATTCCCTTGCACGCCCTGTGCAAAAATGTTGAAATCGAAGTTTTTATAATTTGCATTAAAGCTTAGACCGTACGAGAAATCGGGATAAGCACTACCTGCATAATAGCGATCTTCGGGACCAATAGAACCATTACCATCGATGTCTACGAACTTAAAATCACCGGCTTTTGCATTCGGTTGGATTTTTTGACCATTTGCATTTTTGTAACCATCTGCTTCAGCCTGGCTCTGAAAAATGCCATCCGTTTTTAAGACATAATAGCTGTAAAGTGGTTGACCGACAGTTATTGTTAGGGGAGCCAACTCATTTCTAAAGTTGGTACCTACAGCAATATTATTTAATCCAGGCGCCAATTCTTCAACGTTGTTGGTTAATTTGGTTAGCGTCGCATTGATGGAGTACGAAAAGTCCTTGTTTTTAGCACTACTATAGCTTAATCCTAATTCAAAGCCTTTATCTTTTACCAATCCGCCGTTGATGGTTTGCGTACTTAGACCCGCGGTCCCCGGAAGTGGTTTGGTTAGGATCATATTATTTGTTTCCTTAACAAAATAATCCGCGACCAAACTCAAACCGTTAAAAATACCAAGGTCCAAACCTATATTGGTTTGTTTACTTTCTGCCCAACGTAGGTCCTCATTCGGTAGGACATTTTGGGCATAGCCATTTTGCAGTGTTGGTTTTGCTCCGAAGTAACTTGTCGTACGTAAAAGAAGTGGGCTTACATCCAATGGATTTAGATTGGCCAGACCACCTAAAACACCATAGCTTCCCCTTAATTTTAGTTCGTTTAGCCATTCTACTGAACGTAGGAAATCTTCTTTGTTGAGTGCCCAGCCCCCTGAAATTGAATAATAGTTTCTATATCTATTTTTTTCCTTTAACATGGACGAACCGTCTCGCCTTCCAATCAATGATAATAAGTATTTTTCATTATAATTGTAGTTTGCTCTTAGGAAAAGAGATGAAATTGCTGTTGAGGTATAGCCGCTTTCGGGCGGTTGCACTTTATTCGCATTATCTAAGTACCTATATTGTTTGGATTCGTCATCAAAATCACTCGCTGAGGTATTCAGATACGTGCTTTTAGTCTTTTGAAAAGTATATCCACCAGTCAAGTCGAGCTGATGTGCATCGAACTTGGTTTTGTAGTTTAATACTTGTTCTGCAAGAATATCATTACCGTCATTCGCTCTTTCAACTAAGCTGTTGCTCATAACGGGTTTACCAATTTCGGGGCGTTTTGGTGTAAAACTTTTGTATCTGGCATTGGATTTGGTAATGCTTAGATTAGATCGGAATGACAGACCTTTCGTTAATTGAAAATTTGCGTAGGGATTGATGACCAGTACATTGACTGGATTATTGATGTCAATGCGCATTAATTCAGCTACTGGGTTGATGATATCGCCGTAATCACCGGGATAAGGACCTGGTAGGCCAGCGAAACTTCCATCAGCATTATAAGGCGTTCCATTCGTTGGGTAATAAACTGCTGATAAGAGTGCCCCAGTATAATCGCTGCTGGTATTGGCACCATTTCCATTGGTGCTGCTGTAGGACATATTTTCACCCACTTTTAACCAAGGGGTAATCTGATGCTCCGAGTTTATCCTGAAATTGTAGCGTTGTGTTTTCGTATTGAGTACAATACCTTCTGCGTTGCGGTAATTGAAACTCAAGTAAAAATTAGACTTTTCATTTCCACCATTGATCGCGCCATTGTAATCCTGCAAAGTTGCATTTCTAAAGACTTCATCCATCCAGTTGGTTTTTGTCACAAGTCCATCTGGATATTTTGCTGGGTCGAAAGCAGGCAAGATAGTCGTACCTCCATTTTTTGCGGCGGTGGCCGCTACTTCAGCACGTTGTTCGGCATTTAAAGGTTTTAGTTTGCGCCACGCACTTTGTTGACCGATTTTGGCGTCGACACTGATTTGTAACTGTCCCTTTTTGCCTTTTTTTGTTGTGATCAAAACCACACCTCCGGAAGCTCTTGCCCCATAGATCGCAGCGGAGGCATCCTTTAAAACGGAAATAGACTCGATATCGTTGGGGTTTAACTGTGGTGTACCTAAGAAAATAGAACCGTCAATCACATAGAGCACACTTTCACCATTTATACCGCCGGCACCACGAATGTTGATACGAGGTGGGGATGTAGGGTCACCACCTTCGTTGGTTACAATAACACCGGGAGACTTACCTGCTAAGACTTCACCGACGCTGTTTACTGATCTTGAGGATAATTTATCGAGTGATACCACACTGACGGCACCTGTTAAAGTTTCCTTCTTCTGTGTTCCGTAACCCACTACGACGACCTCAGATAGTGTTGACCGTTCTTCACTTAGTATTACATTAATAACTTCATTTTCACCCACTCTCACCTCTTTGGGGTGGAAACCAATCATCGAGAACGAAAGTACTGCTTGGACCCCGGCTTCAATACGGAACGAACCTTCGGCATCTGTTGTTGTTCCAGTTTGTGTTCCGACCACTTTTACGGATACACCTGCGATAGCTGCTCCTAAAGTATCACGGACAATTCCTGTGACTATACGGTCTGCTTTAACATTCGCCTGAGTATTTAATATGACATGACCGTCCTTCTCCACGGCATTGATGCCTAGTTTATTTAATATAGAACGAACGGGTTCAGTTTTGAAATTACCACTTAAGACAGTATTGCTTTCCTGTAAAAGGTCAGGGTTATATACGAAGCTCAGACCAGAAAGATTTTCAATCCTGTGCAGAATCTCTTCAAGTTGTTGTCCCTTGTTGATTTTGATGTTTATTCTACTTTTATCCAATCGCTGGGCCATAGTGGGGGAGGCCATCAATGAGCTGCAGAATACTGAAGTAATCGAAAATGCAAGGCAGGGATACTTCATGATCCGATAAAAAGAGAGTTCTCTTTTGAATGGAGGTGTTTTCATTTTTTTGTAATAATTAGGTAATGAATTACGCATGTTGACTAAGATTTTTTGTGGTTATTTTTGGATATTATTTATGGATGTTGAATATCGTGTTGTTTTCTGTTGCGCTGTATCGGATATGGTGGAGACTGCAGAGAATTTCTAAAATCTCTTCAGGCTTTTGGGTACTGTTGAAGGTAGCTGTAGTTTTTAAGGTGGAAAGTGCTTTATCTTTCAGTACGATCTCGATGTTGTAGATGTATCCCAATTTTCTGGTCACCTCTTGTAGCGAAGCCCCATCGAAGGCGATTGCTATAGCGGTATTTGTTTCGACGGAGCTACGGGACGATTTTTGGGTCTGTTTGCTATATAGCAGACTTTGGTTTTTGGTCAGCACGCCAAGTGTTTTTTCTCGTTGCTGTACAGCAACCTTACCTGTTGCAACCAGTATTTCAACGTTTTTGGATGCTTGATAGGCTTTAATCCGAAAGGAGGTTCCTAATACTTTTACGGCTAACCCGGAATCAAGCTGTACTCGAAACGGATGCTGTTCATCATGGGCAATAGTAAAAAAGGCCTCACCTTCGGTCAGTTCAATTTCCCGAATTTTTCCATTGAAGTTACTTGGATAGCTGATTTTTGAAGAAGGTTCGAGGATAATTTCGGATCCATCTGTCAGCGCAATTTTTTTACGCTCACCGGCCTTTGTCGTGGTTACGATTTGCGTAATATTCGAACCGGCTTGATTGTTCATTTGATTAACAAATAAGCCAGCAGAAAGGATAATTAAGATTGCAGCAGCTATCTTCAAAATTGGATAACGCGAAAGGATATGTTTTTTAAGCTGCTTCTCGGACATTGCGGACTGAATATTGCTCAACATTTGTTCACGCAGCGCATTTTTGCGTTCTTGTGAAACTTTGCTTTTAGCTTTATTCAGTTGAGCATACCATTCCTCAACTTGTTTAACTTCGGCGGCGTTAGCCTCACCATTTAAATATTTTTGCAGTAGTTGCTTTGCTTTTTCTTCCTTCATTTGAATACATGTCACTTCAAATGAGAAATGGTACTAGGCGAAAATGTTAGGAGTGTGTTAGTTTTTTGTTAAACTAAAAATTAGAAGGTAAGAAACGGGCTAGGAAAGGCTTTTCTTGAGCAATTTCATCGCTGAGGTAATTTGATTTTTTACGGTTTGTGCCGAAATATTTAATTCGACAGCAATCTCTTTGATGGATTTTTCTTGTTTGCGGCTCATCAGTACAACTTGGCGCATACGTTCAGGGAGTTGCATTAAAGCTTCTTCAACTTTTTGTTCGGTGTCTTGTAAGATGATCAGGTCGTCAGCGGCGTCTGCGTATTGCTGGCTCATGAGAGTCGCCAGTTCTGCTCGGTGTCCATCTTTAACGGTATTGTTCCTGAAATAGTTGATGACTTTGAATTTCACTGCACCATGTAAGTAGGCTGCAAGATCGCCAGATAAGACTATCTGTTCGCGGTTTTCCCAAAGTTTAATGAAAATTTCCTGCGTAATGTCTTGAGCAACATTCTCATCACCTATTTTTTTTAAAGTTGCATCAAATATATCTTCCCAATACAGATTGAAAATCTGTTCCATTGCAAAATGGTCACCCTTTTTTAATGATGCTATTAATAATTCGCTCACAGAATCAGTTTAATTGGTCAAAGCTAATAACTGAGTATTCCTTTAAAGTTAATAAATCTTAAAGAGTATATTTTGTCTGATAGAATTTAGTTCTGTGATTTTTTAGAAATTGTTTCTATTTCAAACCTCACCTGTGCGTTAAATCATTGCTGGCTTTTATATGTAAGGGATATTCCAAGAAACTTGGCTTGGAAGATCAGTACGTTATGAACTTATACTTAATTAGACGACCGATTTTAAAATAATAGATTCAAGAGATATCATTATTTCTTCTTTATCGGAATAAGTTCCGCACCTCCCTCCTTGGGTCGGTACCAATACTTGTTGCCAAGATCATCTTCAAAATCGTGGGATGATTTTGCTTTATCGACTTTTCTGAAGCTTTGGACATCGGGACCCTCAAAAATTTTATCCCCGATAAAGATATGCTTGGCGTCTTTGGCTACAGCATAATGCAAGACTGTAAACGTATTGAGATCAACATTTGCAACTGGTAGTTGATTATGGTATATATGATTTTTATCACTTGCCCAAAAATGGACATGGCTTGATCCCTCCAATATCTTAAAACTGTCGGCATCAACATCCGTGAATTCAAATTTCTTTCCTTCAATGAGAACCAGTTGATCAATGATTACCGTTTTTCTATCAAGTAATTTGATGTTATTAGTTGAAGGCAAAGTCGTTTCGAGCACACCGATACCATGATAGGGCTGGTAATAAAGTAATTTTTTGCCATCCAAAATGATGTATTCATTATTGAGCACATCAATTTTATCCGTTGTGTAATTGAGTGGATTGATACTTTTCTGAGTGACCACATAGAGCCTATTTTTGTCTTTTACAAAATGTTCGTTCAAAATTTTGAATGTTACATAATCTACATCTATGGGTGAGGATTTGTAGAAATACTGTGCTTTGTCCTTCGAAAGAGAAGCAATTTTATCATACAGCGTACTATATGTTTCGGGATCAGCCCCTCTCAAGACGGAGAGTTGTTGCTTACTACAATCCCCTGTGGCGGAGGGAAAGCCGGTGAAATGAAAGACTTGAAACTGGTCGACGGGAATCTTTCCTTTCAATCGAAAGGTCTTTGCATCCACGAATTGTTGTGGACAGCCCATAAAATAGATCTTGTCTTTATCACGTGCATAGACGCCTTTGATCACAGAAAAGCTATTTACATCTGCTTCCATCTTTCTTGACCCACGCTCAAAACCATTGCCTCCTGGGATAAAATAGATCGCTCCATTTTTCTTATAGTAGTCTTCAGACAAAGGACTGACCTGCTCTTTGCAGGAAAAGAACAAACCTATGCATGTGCTGATTATTCCCATCTTAAAAATGCATGTCATAATTTTCTGTGTGATCTACTAACCTTGCTCGGTCTTACCTACTATAAAAATACAGTGCATCGATTTCAAATTCGATAGATATTTTACAATCCGCTTTGGCTATTTATGATCCGTCTACGGCTAATAGCAATATTATGTGCTACATTGAGATATTTATTACGTTTTGCCCGGTCATTTTATGGATAAATATAACAATAATATGATAAATATTGTCCCGTTCATAGCAGTTTGTCGATAAGATGTTTTAAGGCAGATAAAGTACGCTTCTAATTTTAATTTAAGACGAGTTTATTGATAAAGTATCTCATGAGGAATGGATATCATAAATTTAGTATTGCTAGTTGTAAGCTTAATGACCGATCGGGGACAAGTGGTATTACTTGTAGTAAGAGAGTTCTGCTTGAAAAGTTGCACAAATACATTATAAAAAATATTTGTTTTTATATTTATATTAATTATATTTGTATATATAAACTATAATAATGTATTGTTACATGTTTTCTATAAAAGGATTACATACAGTTATTTCCGTTCAAATGCCAACTCCGGACAATAACTTTTTCGCTTGATGAATATTTCAATACATTTTGATTTCAAGATTGGCACTTCCTAACTAGACCAAGGGGCAAACGTTTATATTTATTACCGTCTTGAACCCTATTCAGTCCCCTTGGTGACAATTACTGTTTTTTTACAAATTAAGTGTTTGTTATGTGCAATTATAGCTACCGACAGCTTTGTTGTTAAGCTTTTTGTTGCGCCATTTTTTACCTAAAATCGTGTTTTGGAATGGAAATTAATAGCCAATTGATCATTGATCGTCTATCCGAGCGTATGGATCTCGATCGCGTTTATCTCGTTAAATACCAGTTTCTCAATCAGGAGTATTATCATTTACTGTTAGCGCTCAAACCCGTGAGCGGTCTTTCGCACAAGGTGTTAAAACCTATAGTTGAGCTATGTTTGATGGATCAGGAAGGTATTTCATTTGAATTGATTTTTACTCCTGAGCTAAAAAATAAGATCAAGATGGGAAGTTTATTCTATTGTTATTCTGCTTTGCCCAAACACGAGATTTTTAGTTCCGGTGAGAATAATACCGTAATCAGTAAACCGAAAGAGATGAGGGGCATACTGGATCTCTCCGATAAGCATTATCAAAAAGTGCTGATTGTTTCCGCTGAATTTTTACAGGCGGCACAGACATTTGCCGATACGGCAAACTATCTCCGTGCATTATTTATGGTCCATCAAAGTCTGGAAAGCCATTTAAAATTGCTGCAAATGATGGTTGAGGGTAAAGGAAATAATGTACACAGTCTGGACAGTAGGATAAGAAGCCTTGAAACACACTTCTCGATGTTTAAAAAAGTATTTATTGGTGAAGGAGATGAAGAGAAAGAGCGCTTCCGCTTATTGGATAATTCCTTTAATGCCGTCAATCAAAATAAAGATCTGGAGATTTCTGCTATAGCGGCTTCACAGTTATATGATCATTGTGCCGTCATGCAAACGGCGATAGAAAAACTCTTCCGTTACTTTATGGAGGAATTGCAGGCCGAATACGAAAAGAATATGGCAACTGAAGCGGCCATCCAGGCTGAGCTTGCAAAGGCTAAACTGGCGAAAGAAGAAAAAGTTAAAATTTCACAGCAGGAAACGTTGGCCGCTGCATCTACTTTTCACACATTCCCCTGGCCTGAACAGTATCAGTCTGATATACAGCAGCTCCTTTATCAGATCCGCGGGGACAATCAGGCTGAACAGATGATGTTGCTCAATTATTATGTCAGTAAAACTCACGGAAAGGGGTTATTCGACTATCCCCCAAAAGATGTTGGAAATGTCAGCATTTACTTAGTTGTTATTAAAAAATGGGTTGGACAATGTTATTTCCGTAAAGTTTCTTTTGGTCGGGCGACAGCAGTTATTTCATTTTTAAGCAGCAGCTTTATCGCAGCGAAATTAAATATGGGAAGTCGCTTTGCGCAAACCATCTGGAATGACTCTGTTGTCCTTTACCGGAATCCACGCTATAGGCCGACATATTCGCTAACTCCTGTAAATTGGGCCGACACGCTGTTGAAAACGACAAATGTATGGTCACGTAATGCAAAGCTCATGCACGATCTACTGGCCATATTTTCTGATGCTCACCCTTCTAGCAAGCAATTGGCGGTACTGTTGTTAAATCAGTTGATCCTGATCGGAATACATAGCTACCTCTACCTGCGCATTGGTTACACACCGATGAATGTGACGTTGGAGGAGTTGGTCGAATGGAGCTGTATCTGTGATAAAAAAGTAAGCTATTTTTTTACCTCAGATGAACCTTTCGAAGCCCTGTTGTACCAAGAGGTATTAAAAGATATGAAAGGGCGGATACATGAGCTGCCTCCTGAATTAAACCAGCTGGAAATGGAGTACTTTAAATCCAACGCTAATCGGATTGTAGCCTTTTTTGCTGATCTGTGCGAGCAGAGTTTAAGCTATATGGAAGCGAAATCGGGGCTGATAGTAAATCAAAATTAAAGGAAGATGGATAATGTAACTAGCAACCCTGTAATTGGAAAATTTCGAGCTGAATTTTCTATGGATTATGCAGGCACAATTTATCTTTTGATATTGAATCGAATAAGTAGTGGCTATACTCGAGAAGAGCTGGCCTTTTTAATGGGGCAAGATGAAAACTATATCAAGGATATGGAGGAATTAAAAATTCCCATTAGAAATCTGGAGGTCATGGCTCATCTCCATTGGGTATTTAATCAAGGAAAATTGGAGATCGATGCATTTGATAGGCGATCCGCTTATCTGTTTGAAATGTCCATTTGGGAGGAAGAGGGTGTCCGCTATTATCAAATGGAATATTTTATCAATGAGGTGGAGACCATTGTCTTTTTTCGACTTATGGAAGCAATAAATAAAGATAAATTTCGTGATGCTGAAACAATTGAAATAGATCACCACGCTACGAAGTTGCTTCTGATGAGTTTATTAGAAGAGGGGCACTTCAAAAAATATTGTACGGCTCTTCAGCTCTGGCGTTGCGCTGAAAAAAATATCGGGGACGGAATTCGGGTAAACGTTTTAAAGCAGGAACTGGAACTTATGCTAGGAAAGAAGGGACTAGCACCTCTTCGTAAATCTAAGGCCAGAAGTTTTGGTTACCGCTATATTCAACACAAATAGAAAAATGGAAGATATGCAATCTGTACCCTTGGTGGTACCTCGGAATTTTAAACTGATCTGCGAACTCTTTGGTATAGCGGTTCCTGCATTTATACAGCTATTTTTGGATCATTACTCTTTTATGGATCAAAATTTTACGGATAACTCAAGCTTCAATCTGGTCACCAAGGGTATCCGCTTTATTGATGATAAGTTCAAACTGGGAACAGATCCTCTTCCTACCAAATTGGACAAAGTGGAAAAAGAACGTGGTGTAAAATTGATACAGCGTCAGGTAAAATTGGGCCTAAATAGAAATTATAGCATCACGGAACGTAGGAATAGGGGGCGTGTAATCACAGGGCAAATTTATGATATCTTATCAAAAGGAAGAAAAATGAAAGATATTATTTATCTGGATGAAAATACCTGTTTCAAACTGAGCAAGGACTTCTTATTGACCTGTATTCTAAACAATACGCATCCGTCCCATTATATCAATGGGATGATGAAGCTGGTTTCCATACCGGGTTATCTTGCTGAACTTCATTTGGATGAAGGCGAATATAATCCCATTCTTGGATTTGTTATTCGGGTTCACGATGGGTACGGTCATATTGTCGATTTGGAATATCGTAATTCAGCCAGATTCAAAAATTTTATTATGGAGATTCAGGAGTTGAACAAACGGTATTTTTTTTATCGTGGGCTTGAGCAGCGGGTTGCGATCTATCAGGAATGGCTAGACGACTTTTTGGAAAATAGAGTGGAGGATAACACATTATAACAAACCAATGAAAACATTAGAAAAAATTAATTTAACCACTGAATTTACACAGTTCTGTGATATCTTCAATTTTACACCCGAAGAGGTGGTTCAGGAATTTATCAATAAAATTGATATTGCCCAGTATATGTGTGAATTCCTCGATCCTCACCGATGGGCCAATTTATTTGCCATGGAATATATGATTCAATACACAAAATCGAAGGGGATAATGTTTGAATATGAAGACTTTGCGAAAAGATGGGTGGAAATGATGGAAACCGGTGGTGATGATCCTATCGGGAAAACCAAGGAGCTTCTTGAAAAATGGCATAAAAAGGTATTGGAGGATCGAATTCATGAGATTATGAAAAATGATGACAAAGAAGAAAATACCTAGTATGAATACCGAATCTACAATAAAAACTTCCTACGCTGGAATGATGTATTCACATGATTTCCAGCTTTGGTATACCTATCTCAAGCGCCGTATAAAACAAGAATGGAGACCCGAAGAACTTTCGTTTCTACTAGGAAAAGCTGATCATGCTTATCTAGATTTTGAGAAAATATTTCAGGTCCGAAAATTTTTAGCTCAGGAATCCATCCTTTTGGATCGGATATATGCGAGTTCACATATTGAAGCAATGGAATTTCACCGCGAAAAATATGAAATCTCCGAAGAACGCCTTGTCCGGCTATATATCGAAGAGGATGAGGTAACTTGGAGCTATACGATCGAAGTACCTTGGACTTTTGAGACGGAGGCTAATCAACCTCCTGCACCAAAATTACAATTAGAAGCGTGGAAGCCCCAAAAAGATCTCCAACTTGAATCGGATGCGATGCTGCATGTACGACAAAAAATTGATATACTTTTAGACAGCGATTTCTTTGCTCATGGTGCGGCTCCGTGGCAACTGTTTCGGAAAGTTAAGGATACCGGACAAGTACATCTTCAGATTTATCCAAGACATTTAAAAAACGTATTGTATGGTTTCATTCAGCAAAATAAAATGATCGTTCGAAATGTGGATGGAAGATATTCTTTTTTCTTAACGGATCTTTAGCAAGATAGCTGAAACAAGATGTTAAACGGTTGTAAAAAACAATCATTATATTTATTTCAATGAATACGATGATTCCCAGAAATAAAACAGCAATAGTACCAGCTATCCTCCAAGGAGTGGCCGGTACTATTTGTATTTTTGCTGTTTTGACTGCCATTTCTTACCAAAATAGTTTGCATGTAGATGGTAAAATAATCATTGGATTTCCTTGGGAATTCTATTCAAGTGGTACAGGCTACAATGTCGAACGCGATGAATATATGGGCTTTGAAGATTTTAAACCACTTAAACTGATCGGCAATATCCTTGTCGCACTAGTTATATACCTTGTTTTACACCTGTCTCTTCGCCCTCTTTTTGGAAAAAAGAAACGCTAATTTCTGCTTTCGTGTTACCTTTTTGTTAAGGTTTTATTGTGTGCTAACCCGGTTTAGTTAAAAACTATTAACCTTTTATTGATACTCGCTTCATATTGCATTTGTAACCTTGTACCCATAAATCAAATGCACTACTTATGAAAATTCAAGCCAGCAATGTCTTTTGGTTGTTATGTGCCATTGCAGCAAGCTCATCCGCTGTTCAAGCCAGACCTCTCAGACTAACCGAGCCGCAGTTCCTGCAGGTACAGAATCCCGTTAGAGGCCGTGTGGTCGATGCGCAGGGCAACGCAGTTTCGGGGGCAACCATCCAAAATCTAAAAAGTAAAAAGTCTGTCCAATCCGATGAAAAAGGAAATTTCCAGATTGACGCAGAGATCGGTGATCAACTTAGTATTACCTATGTCGGATTTGGCAATCTTGTGCAACATGTAGCGCAATCCAATGGGCAGGTCTTTGCCCTTCAGACCAATGAAAATACACTTGAAGAAGTGACGATTTCTATCGGTTATCAGAAAATACGGAAATCCGATGTTACTGGTGCAATCGCTAGTGTGAAGGCGGAAGAACTAAACCTCAGTGCACCAAAACTATCACAAGCTTTAGTTGGTAAAGTAGCTGGGGTGCAGGTGATGCAAACCAGTGGTGCCCCTTATGACGGTACCAAGATTCGCGTACGTGGTATGGGATCTATCAACGCCGGTTCGGATCCACTCTATGTTATCGATGGGTACCCCGCTGGAAATAATTTAAATATCAATCCCAATGATATTGAATCGATAGATATCCTCAAAGATGCGGCATCCGCTGCCATATATGGATCGCGCGCAGCTGGTGGTGTGGTATTGATTACAACAAAACGTGGTAAAGAGGCAAAAAATAGTGTGGATTACGAAGTGTTGGGTGGATTTGGCCAGCTCTCGAAAAAAATTGATTTATTGAATGCTGAAGAATTTATCGACTTGCTCATCGATGGTCGTAATAATTCCTACAGAGACTTGTTATCGACCAAAGGTATCGCTTGGTCAGACGCCAGACGTCTAGATGATAACAAAACCCGTGTAGCCAATGTGGGCAATGCCGGTTCAGTCAGTATTCCTGAAGAGTATTATGATTTTACAACGGGGAATGCAAAAAAATCAAAATACGATACGGACTGGCAGGATGCGCTATATCGGAATGCCCCTTTTCAACGCCATAACCTGTCAACTTATGGTGGTAATGAAAAAAATAGATTTTTTTTAAGTGGTTCGTATCAGAACCAACAAGGCATTATGTTGGGGACAGATCAAAAGACCTTTAACTTCCGCGCCAATATAGATAGCAAAGTTAGTGAAAGATTGACAGTGGGAGCCAATGTATCCTTCACGTACAACGACAATAATGAAGTGACCACTGGGCGATATGATCGTAGCCCTTCCATGGCGGCCTTAATTTACTTGCCGACCCTACCTGTCTATAATGAGGATGGCACGTATGCACAATTCTTAATGGGAGAGCTGTCGGCCGGTAGTTTTGGGATACAAAATCCTGAGAACCCTTTGGCTTACGTTACTAAAATCAAAAATAACCGGCGTGGCAAAAGGGGACTTTATAATGCCTTCGCCGATTTTAAAATTATCGATGGACTAAACTTAAAGGTGAATGGTGGCTTATCTACATATGACGAAAAGTACGATTATTACCGTCCAACAAGTATCTCAAATGGCGATAAAAGACCTTATTCTCCTGAGGCGGTTACTGCTGCTTACGCGGATGCTAAGACAAAAAATGAGTTGGACAAACTTTTGGAGACTACTTTAAATTATAACAAAACTTTTGGAGAAAAACATCAGGTTTCGGCTTTACTGGGGTACTCTGCCCAGCGCGCTGACTACGATTATCAAGGTGTCAGAGCGAACGGCTTTAGTAACGATGCTATTGGAGAAATTACGGATAAAGGGGCTAATCCATCCAATCTCCAATTATTAAAAGATGATACTTTTAAACGTATTACAACACTTCAATCTTATTTCAGTAGGGTAAACTATAGTTTTGATTCGAAATATTTCCTGTCAGCATCCATCCGGACCGATGGCTCTTCACGCTTTGGTCCGAATAATAAATGGGCAACTTTTCCGTCAGTTTCTGGAGGCTGGACAATTTCCAATGAGGATTTCTATACGGATTGGTTAGGACAGCAATCTACGTTGAAGCTCAGAGCAAGTTGGGGCCGTAGTGGTAACAACAATATAAGAGAATATCGTTCCGTCTCGGTATTTAACTCGCCGGCAGGTGTCATCATAGGGAATGATGTAGAAACAGGTTATACTGCAGGTGATGTATTTGATCCCAATCTAAGCTGGGAAACAACTTCTCAATACAATACCGGTCTTGACCTTGGTTTGTTGAAAGGTCGCTTGAATATTATGGCCAACTTTTATTTAAGCCGTTCATTTAATTTACTGTTTGATCAACCGATTTCTGCGGTATCTGGGTCAACGACAATATTAACAAACTTGCCCAATTCTAAGGTGCAAAATAAAGGATTTGATTTACAGCTCGATGCAACACTGATTCGTCAGAATGGATTTGAACTGGGGATCAGCGGAAATATTAACGTCAACCGGAACAAAGTGTTGGATTTGGGAGGGGGAGCAACAATCTTAACGAATGGAGCTGAACGCTCTTACTTGACCCATATTACGCAAGAAGGTAGCCCAATAGGAATGTTCTATGGCTTTAAAGTGCTTGGCGTGGCAACAGAGGACAATTACAAAACCGTAGCGCCATCAGCATCATCATCTACGCCTTTGCAAGCCGGTGATCTTTATTTTGAAGATGTAGATGGTAATGGTGTAGTCAATGATGCCGATAAACGGGTGATCGGCAACCCACATCCAAACTTTACTTATGGCTTCGCATTAAGTGCTCGTTATAAATCATTCGACCTACGAACATCATTTAATGGTTCTCAAGGCAATAAAGTACTCGATGGATATGATTATTACCTCTATAACATGGAGGGCTCCGGCAACCAGTATGCCGACGTCGCACAACGTTACCGCTCCGCACAAAACCCCGGTAATGGTAAGGTGTACCGAGCTTCCCGTGGTGGTACACAGAGTAACAGTACTCGACTGTCCGATTTTTACCTGCAGGATGGTTCGTTTTTACGAATGACCAATATTGCCCTAGGATATAACCTCCCCAAAGGCCTAGCGGAGAAACTTACACTCTCAGGCCTACGGGTTTATGCTACTGTGGATAACCCATTTACCATCTCCAAATACAAGGGCTATAATCCAGAACCGGATTATAATCAACGAGGTAATTTAACACCAGGAGTGGATTATGGACTTTATCCATTGGTCAGATCGTATAATCTTGGTGTAAAAGTCACTTTCTAAGAGCGTGATTGAGAAGCTATTGAAAACACGGAAATCCAGTGTTGATCTTCTCTGTTAATAGTCTCAAATCGTAAAAATGAGGCTGACGGAACCTCTACTTTGGGAGCGGTCAGTAAGCAAAAATAACGGAGAGAATTCAAGATTTAGATCTTTCCTAAACTATAAAAATTGAACAGATGAAAAAAAGATATTTATTACCCTTTGCGTTGTTTGTTTTATCATCATGCAGCAAAGATTTTCTAAACCAAAAAGATCCAAATGCAGTACAGATTGACGATTATTTTAAATCTGAAAATGACGTATTATTAGCTGTTAATGGTCTTTATCAGACGTTGCGTTCAGGTAGCACAATTGGTGAAGGTAGTACACTATATAATGAAGAACGTTCGGATAATACAGGGCGTAACGATAACCAATCAAATGCCGGTGAACCGTTCCAGTTCAATGACTTTTCATTGTTGCCAAGTAACACCTATCTGAAAACACATTGGGCCGCGATGTATGCAGGAATTAGTCGTTGTAACGTTGTCTTAACTCATATTGACGAAGTTTCTTTTTCAAGCGAGGCACTAAAACAACGTTATATGGCTGAAACAAAATTTGTACGTGCTTTATTACTATTTCATATGGTACGTAAATTCGGTGATATTCCCATGTCAACAGTTCAGGTGACCAGTAAAGAACAGGCAAATGAACTGGCTTTTCGTCAGAAGGAATCGGTTATCTATGAGCAAATTATTAAGGACCTAACTGAGGCGCTTACAAGTGATTTGCCTAATACACAGAAAGAGTACGCGGTAGGTCGAACATCAAAAGCTGCCGTGAATGCTATTCTAGGGCAAGTGTATTTGACTTTGGGAGCTACGCAAACAACAAGTGCTGTAGAAAATCTTGTAAAAGCGGAACAATATCTCAATGCGTCCTATCAAATGCGAACTTTTGGTAGATTGAAGGAAGTTCCTTATAGTCAAGTTTTTGATGTTAAAGAAAAGATGTCTTGTAAAGAACTGGTTTTTCAGGTACAGTATCTACAAGGCGACCAAAATTACAGTTCAAGCATTGCTCGTAATTATCAGGCGAGAGGAGAGTCGGTTAACTCGCGATTTACTTCAACTGGAGTGGGAGAAGTTGTAAAATTAGATCTAATAAAGGATTATGAGCAAAATGACATCCGGAAAGATTTTTCGGTCAAATTTGCACCGGACGCGAAAGTGAATGATTGGTTTGTAACCAAATTTAGAGATAATAGTGCCGAGGCGGGGGTTGACGGCTGGGGTGGAAACGACTGGATTCTGATCCGTTATGCCGATGTGATGTTGTTGCTGGCCGAAACAAAATACCATCTGGGTAAAGAAGCTGAAGCGATCGCACTATTGGATCAGGTACGTGAACGCGCCGGATTGCCTTCTTACGCAGTATCGATGTTAAACAATGGCTATCGGACAAAATACCCGACTTTAAAGGAGGCGATCTTGCACGAACGCCGTGTGGAACTGGCTTTCGAAAATCAACGTTGGTTTGACTTAATCCGGAACTATAATCCACAGGAATTGGTGACGTACTTTAAAACTAAAAACCAGGCGGATTATGGGAATGCTAAAATCTCCAATATAACTACAAAAGATCGGTACTATCCAATTCCTTTTGATGAATATAAATTGGATCCACAGCGTATGTATCAAAATCCTGGCTATTAATAGAATCGGATATGAGCGGTGTCATTAAAAAGATCATTTTGTTGACTTTTGGAATATGCCTAATGCACATTTCCAAAGGCCAACCCCAACCCAATCCTGCCGGTCCGCAGGATTGGGTAATCCGCAAGAATTATTACGCGACTTATCTGTTGCTAAAGGATCCTGCCTTAACACAGCAGCTTTGTGCATCCCAAGTCGTTTCAACATTGTTGAAACAGCGGTTTGACCGGTTCAAGGGTAGTGATCATTGCGCGGATCTCGGCTGTTTTCTGGAAGCTTTTAAATGGAAAGATTCTGAGATCAAACTCATGGCTGAGCAAATTTCAAGTCAGATCAAGGGCAACAGTAAATTGGCAGAACTGGTTGAATCAACTTTGATGCCATCAAAGACTTATGGTATACCAAGAGATGAGACTGCAAAAGTGTATCTTAAGAAGGCGCTGTTGCAGGACTTTGGCGCCATGAACTATGTTGTTGATGTCTATGGTGGCGGCAAGAGGCCCAACTATCCCAAGATTGATTCAATTTCTTTTGATGTGAATCGTAAGGCTTATTTTCAGCTTTTAGATGAAGTACGTCAGGATGTGCTAAAAGATATTCCGACTGGGAAGGAGGCGCTTTTTATGACAATGATGACAGCGGTAAGGCTGCTTGAGATCAATGAGCGTTGGGACGCTGCACAATTGGAGCCGCTGATAGCACTGGAAAATAAAAAGGCGTTTGAACAAGTGAAAAAAACGAATTTTTCAGCCTACCCTTACAGCCTGTTGTTGACCCTCGGTGCGGGCCCTGAAATCTATGGACAGCCGATCAGTCCCGGCGGTATGTTGCGAGCACGCATGGCTGCCCGTAGTTATTTTGAAAAATTGGCCCCTTTTATTGTACTTTCTGGTGGAAAGGTACACCCTTATAAAACGGCTCATATCGAGGCAATCGAGATGAAAAAGTACTTGATCAATGTCATGGGAGTCCCTGAACAGGCGATCTTGATCGATCCGCATGCCCGCCATACAACAACAAATCTGCGCAATACTGCCCGTATACTATTGAACTATGGATTTCCTAAAGATAAATTTGCCATTGTCAACAGCAGCAAGGCACATATCGATGCGGTAGAAAAAATGGCCGACCGTTGTATCCGCGAATTGGGTTATGTACCCTACAGTCTTGGAAAACGAATTTCGGATGTTATCATCGAATTTCAGGCGAAAGATGAAGCATTCACAATTGATCCGGATGAGCCGCTGGATCCCTAACGGTTCGCCTCAGAACTCCGATTGAACAAGACGAAACAAATCCGACATGTTCTTGTCAACAATGTTGGTAAATATAGAAAAAGGTATGTGGATTATTTATCTATATACCTTTTTCTATTAAAGATCAATTTAATGTTACCGTCTTTCCTTCTTTTGCGGAACGCTTGGCAGCTTCCAAGATCTCAACAACCATCACATTGTTGCTAATGGAGCCTAGATCACCCTCAATCAGCTGATTTCCGCTTAAAACATGCGCTAAATATTGGATGTGATTTTCAAAATAAGGCTGATCTGTTGGAATAACTGTTGGCTTATCGTTATGCTGGACATATTTTAACAATGTTTTATCGTTTTGTGCATAGAGTTGAGCCTTCGTTCCATACACCTGTAGGTCTTTCACACTGTAAGGCCAAGCCCAAGATGCTTGGATAATACCTGTGCTACCATCCCGGTAATTTAAGGTAATCGTCGCGTCATCCTCTACCTTTGGATAGGTTTCTGGCTTCAGTCGATGTGTAATTGCGCTGACAGAAATAGGCCGTTCGCCATTCTTGATCCAGGTCATCAGATTGGCCCCATAACAACCGAAATCCATTAAGGCGCCACCGCCATTTTTCTCGGGATCCGTCAGCCAATCGAGAAAATAACTGCTGCACCCGATCTCTTTAGGCCCCTCATGCCCATCTTTTACGATCATCCGCGTTACACGGCCAACCTCATTTTTATCAACTAATTGTTTGAGCTGCTGGTTGCTCTTGTACCAGGTCGTTTCATAATTGACGAGAAAGGGGGTTTTGTTTTCTTTGGAAAGTGTAGCAATACGTTTGGCATCTGCCAATGTGGTTGCCATAGGCTTTTCCACCATCACTGGTATTTTAAGTGGTAGACAGATCTCCGCTACCTTGATATGCTCATTGGTGGGGTTGTAAGCCAAGACCGCTTCGGGTTTTACCTTCTTGAGCATCGAACTGAGGTCGGGATAAAAAACGGATTTCGGAAGATTGTATTGTGCTTGAATCTTGTCGGCCAGGACACTGTTTGCCTCTGCTATTCCGATAATCTCTACTTTCTTCTCTTTGTATAAATTCAGGAGAAGATAAACATGATCATGGTTAAGTCCTGCAACAGCTACTTTCAGCAGGTTATCTGCATAGGCGGCCTGTTGAAATAACAGGGCAAATAGGACAAATATTTTTATTAAGTGTTTCATCGTATACTGTTTAGGTGTTATAAAGATAACATTTTGAAATCTTTAAACACTTTAATAAATCCAGTCTATCTTTGGATGTGATTGTATTATTTCCGCTACGATATCAAAATAGGTCTGTCCTTTCCCGCTTTGTAAATCGATTAATTTCTGTTGAAAATAAGCTTGATTGAACGGTGAATTGGCAGCCAATTTTTCCTGATAGTATGCGAGGGTGGTGTCCACACCTAATGCAGTTCGGCTGTAATCGACGTCTCTCCAGATGATCGTATGCTTTTTTGCATTCTGGAGTTTCCCAAATCCACCATAAAGCAGGTCGTCGAAACCATCTAAACTGCCAATTTTCCAGTTCTCATCGGCCATATAGACTCGATTGATTTCAGCGTAAAAATTCGCAATATCCGAAATCTGCCCCCCCTCGATAACCACAAAACCTAATTCGGGATGAAGGGAAATGAGCTTTGTGAAATCCGCCCAGAGCTCCGGTACTAGAGTTGGACATGCTGCCCTTGACCATTTGTCTGCAAAGCGAAAAAGGGGAGAAAGGACATCGACCTGACTACTTTCGCGTAGGCTTATCAAGGACTCAGCTAAAGCCCGCTCCTGACAATTTCCGACCAAAAATTTAGCAATAACTGCGAGTTGATTTCTCTCCTTTGTTTCCATGTGCTTCGGATTAGATTTACCCTTCTAAAGGACTAAAAAAAATTGACATATCGAAATCGTTTTCGATTTTTTATAGAGTTGCACGGCTCTAACGATTTGTGTTATTGTTATTTTTGATAATAAACAACATCTAATGAGAAGTGTAATTATATTTTTATTATCATTTGGGATGATGATAGCTAAGGCACAGGATACGCTTATGTTCGACCGCATCAATAAACACGTATATGATGACGAATTGTTCAATTCTGAAGCGTATAGCGATAAGGCGGTAGTCTGGAGCAATCAATTGACAGCAGCCGGAACCTGGCCCGATATCGATTACACAAGTAAAGCAATATCACTCTGGCCACCCGGAGAACACTTGGATCGCTTGAAAGCGCTGATCGTAGCGTATGTATCGCCCAGCAGTAAATCTTATCAGCAGAAGTCGCTTTATGGCAAGATCCTGCTGGCGGCTCAGTACTGGGCAAACAATCGATTTGAATCAACGAACTGGTGGCACAATGAAATTGCATCACCTAAAGCGATTGGTGTCTGTCTTATCCTAATGAAATTTGGCCGGGAGAAAATTCCCAATAATGTGGAAGCAGAGCTGGTAAAACTCATGGAAAAAGGGAATCCCTACAAAATGACAGGTGCCAACAAAAGTGACATTGCTATGCATTACTTCTATCGAGCATTGATCCTGGAAGACCAAAATTTATTGGCTGCCGCAATGGAACAACTGCTTTTTCCTATCCAACTGGTCGATGGCAAGGAGGGCTTACAATATGATTTTTCTTACTTGCAGCATGGTCTGCAACTTTACATCGCGGGTTATGGTGAAGAATTTATAAAGGGAATTTCCAAAGTTATGGCCTATGTGCATGAGACGCCTTATGCTGTAAATAAAGAGAAATTGGATCTCTTCGAAAAATTTCTTTTAGAAACTTATCTCCCCATTATACGCTCCGGCTACATCGATTTTAATGTACATGGACGTGGAATCTCTCGTCCAAATATATTGCGCAAGGGTCAGGAAGTCGGCATATTGCGGCAGATGCAATTGATTGATCCGGCCAAAAATGAAGTCTGGAAGAAAGGATTAGCAAAATTAGATAGCCTTGAGACTTTTGTTTCCGATGATCAATCCACTCACCGACACTATTGGAAAGGGGATTATACTAGCCATCTCAGAAAGCAGTTTCATTTCAATGTACGCTTGGCAAGCAATCGTACCAATAAGTCTGAATCGGGAAATGGCGAAAATATGCTTGGAAAAAATATGACAGATGGTGTAACCAATATTCAGGTGTTTGGACCGGAATACTATAATATTATGCCTGTATGGGAATGGGACAAAATTCCGGGTACAACAACCCGGGATTATCCAGATGATCAAGAACTGAAAGAACAATGGGGTGCCGTGGCCGTCAACGCTTTTTCTGGTGGCGTCAGCAACGGAAGGCTCGGCGCGTCGGCGATGTCTGTCCAATATGATGGCGTGACTGCACAGAAAGCATGGTTCTTTTTCGATAAGGAGATTGTTTGCCTGGGTAGTGGAATTACCTGTAGTGCTGTGGAACCAGTCGTCACAACATTGAATCAAACCTGGCTGAATGGCCCTGTCGTCTGGAATGAAAAGGAGGTCCTGGCTACGGATTCGCTGATTAGAAATGTAAAGCAGGGCGAGTATGTGATGCATAATCGGGTCGGTTATTATTTCCCGCAAGCGACGAAAGTCGGTTTTACCGCAAAAGAGCAATCGGGTTCTTGGTCTCGTATCAATCGTTCTCAATCAAAAGATCCTATCCATGGAAAGGTATTCAAACTATGGTTTGAGCACGCAGTGGGGCCTATAAATGGAAGCTATGCCTACATTGTCGTACCAGGTACTGAACGAATAGAGCATAAAAAAATGCAACAGCTGAGAATCTGGCGCAATACACCCGTCGTTCAAGCCGTAGAACATCAGGGGCTGGCGGTCACGCAAGCGGTATTTCATGAGTCGGGAACCTATCAAATTGGGAAGTGGTCTATCCAGGTAGATAAGCCTGTCATTTTGCAAATCACAAAGGAAGATGCGGCATTCAAGCTGGATGTGGCAGATCCTCTTCAACAAGAAAAAACTGTAAACATTCATCTCGTCAATAAAAAGGAAAAAGTAAACCAAACTGTTTACATTGTACTGCCACAAGCGGAGTACGCAGGGAGTACGGTTTCTAAAACGATTAGGACTGATCGTTAATAGCTGTCTCGAAGAGGGGATAGCATCAAAAACGGGAAGTATCTTGGTATAGATCTTCCCGTCTTTGGTTATTTTTGAGTTGCTCCAATGGTTATTTTTGAGTTGCTCCAATCGTGTCATCCTTCGAGATAATCGTAATCCGCATAGGTCAACGGAACATCAATCTCAGCATTAGAATTCAATCCGATAGTTAATGGTTGGAATGATACCCGTCCATTTTTGCGGTTCGATGATACGTTTGCTGAAATTGTAATGCATCCCAACAGTATTCTCTCTATTGAGAATATTTTGAATATCCAGGATGATAAGGTGGCTCACCTTTTTGCGGTTGATGCGGTAGCTTGATGAAAAATCAAGCCGGACATAAGGATCGGCAGTTAGGGTATTGATTCGGCTTTGATCGATGATTTCCTCATCCAATCGCAGGGATTCTTCTTCCAGTACCGGAGAGTATTTTCTTCCGCCGGCGTAGATCAGTTTTGCATTCATCCCAAATAAGTTATTTTTATTTTTTCCGACCATCCATTCTTTTCCAAAAAGCAGATTTCCGACATAGCGTGTATTGAAGGTTGTATTGTATTCCTTGCCATTGAGCGCTTTAAATTTGGAATCGAAGACAGAAGTGGTCGCCATAAAATAGTACCCTTTGCTGAGTGACTTTTCAAGCGTTAGCTCAATACCATAATTTCGCCCGGTCCCTTTGTTTACTAGCTGGCGGTAGGTCGACGTAGCAATTGCCGAGATATCCGAAACGTTGAGTAAGGAGAAGTTCATGTCTGGATCCGAGGATACAGGAACATTGTATAAATGTTGATAATAGACTTCGGTTTTGAATCTTAGTGTGCGACTTAGATTTTTCTCGTAACCTATAACGGCCTGGGCAGACTTGGTAGGGGAAAGCGCTGCATTCTCCGAAGTATTTTGGTCAGTTCCACTTTTGGCAAAATAATAACTAAGGGGTTCCAGACGATTGTAGAGTCCTGTACCAAAGGATATGGTCTGGTCTGCTGCGACTTTCCAGTTTAACCCAAGTCTGGGTTCTGCCGTCCAGCTTTTGCTCAAGGCAAAATAGTTGGCATGTAACCCCGTATTTAGTGTCAGCCGATCGGATAGCTCGGTTTTTAGTTGTGCAAATGCATCATAGGTGCTGGTATTTCCATTCTCATTAATTCGTTCTCTTAATGCAGCAAGTTGGGTGTCGTAAGTCAGGGCATAAAGATCATAGCGAAGCAGGCTGGCGTTGATACCCGCGCGGATCGTACTTTTGCTACTCGCTCTATAATTTAGGTTACCGGCATAGCGGATTGCGGTATTGGTGAATTTATCTTTATGATATAAGCTAGCTATGTAATCCTGTGTCAGTGTATCTGTAGTATTGGAATTGCGGCTGATTGACGCAGAAATAATATTGTTGAAATACAATCTATCATTGGCGATATACTGATGTTTTAATCCTACACTTCCAGCGTTGAATCCCAGATCCATATCCTGTGCATCTGTGCGTTCCTCCCATGTCTGGAACTCTCGTGTGGCAGTTTCCTTGATTTTTCCGAGACCACCGATCCCAAATAGGGAAAATGTCCCCACCTTTCTGGTCGGAAATACAAAATTGAAGGAGAGATCTTGATATTTTGGAATACCGGTATCTGAAACTTTTACACCTGCTTTTTCCAATAGGCTCAATGACGAGTATCGGTAGCTGATTAAATACGAAGCATCGCTTCCTTTTTTGAAAGGCCCCTCAAGGGTGGCGCCGACCCCCAGCACACCGACATTAAACGTATATTCGCGTCTGTCGGTATTTCCCTTTCTAAACCGGAGGTCGAAAACGCCTGAGATGGCATTGTTGTATTCCG
Organism: Sphingobacterium sp.; assembly: GCA_029239355.1. Classification (GTDB taxonomy): domain Bacteria; phylum Bacteroidota; class Bacteroidia; order Sphingobacteriales; family Sphingobacteriaceae; genus Sphingobacterium. The sequence goes on along the minus strand of JAQZAZ010000014.1, from coordinate 30,226 downwards.
CGGCTAGTCCACCTGTATAGAAATCAGATTTTCCCAAAACCATTGTATTAAGCATGCTTATCCCCCCGCCCGCAGCACCTTCGGCTCCAAAGTGATTAGGGTTTACAATTTCGATCCCCTCCAAACGCCACTGTAAGCTTTTTGGCGAATTTCCTCGCACGATAATCTCATTATCATCACCACCAGCAACGACTCCGGGAAAACTTTGTGCCATTCTGGCCGGGTCAAAGAAGGCTCCTGCATAGCGGTTGGTCTCCTCAGGTGAGAATGAACGCCCGCTTGTCATTGCCATTTGGTTTAAGGGCTGTTTTCCTGTGTTGGCATAAACCACAGCTTCGCTTAAGGTGTTTGCCTGCGGTTCCATTTCAATATTAAGGATATTCTCACGTCCAGAAGTGATGAGCAGTTCTGATAGTTCTTCCTGTCTGTAACCAGCCATGCGTATTTGTAATACTTGACGTCCAACAGGAACTTGCGGGATTCGAAATACACCTTCTTGATCTGTACTAACAGATTTGGTAGTGCCATTGGAAGAAAGTACAATGGTGGCGCCAATAAGAGGTAGTCTTGTATTTTTGTCCAGGACAGTGCCTTTGACGGTCTCCGTCACCATCCGTCGGCTTGTTTGCGTCGAATCTTTTACTTGGGCAAGCAATTGCGTTGCGTGGGTCGCCAATGCAATTATTAAGATTGATGTCAGTTTCATATTGATTAAGCTTTATTTTTATGACAGCTAACTTTTGCTTTACCCTTAGCAAATAGGATAATTTTTTAAAATAAATTCTTCCATGTCTTTAAAAAATTAGGATAAGGAGAAAAAAGTTATTAACAAAAAATATTCTGATATACAGCTAATTAACAAGGTTGTTAACATTTTTATAATAAAGTGATTGTCTGATTGATGTTTTGAAAAAATCCAGGTATAAATAGACGATTTCCTAGAGGCAAATGCGGAAAACGAAGCCTCCGATATCGTTTGGGTTTTCAACAGGATACCTTTTAATACTTAGGTACTTAACATAATTATTAACAAAATAAAAGCTTATTATGTACTACCCCGGTAGGATGTTTGTTTTAGCATAATCTTCAATTGGAGATGGAGACTGCATTTGAAATCTTCCGGAAAAATTAACATTCCCGTAATCTTGTGCCCACTATCTTTGTAAGGTGAAAACAACGAAAGCCAATGTTGATAGCCACTATTTACTCCGTTTTAAAGCGGGTGATCCCAAAGCTTTTGCCTATTTTTTCGAATTGTATTGGGAGGACTTATACACAACGGCTTTCCGCCATCTTCAGGACGAAGCTCCCGCAAAAGATCTGGTGCAGGAAGTTTTTATACACATCTGGGAAAAGCGTGATCTCATAAACACCGAATATAGTTCCTTAAAATTTTACCTCTATAAATCTGTTAAAAACAAGGTACTCAACTATTATGCAACGGAGCGAGTCCGTAAACAGGTGGTTGAACAGGCCGCCGAACGAATGGAGCTATTTGTCAGTTTAGACGACAATAGTTTAGCGAATTACAGGGCTTTGGAGGTAATTGTGGATAATTCCATTGAACGATTGCCCAAGCTGATGCGTTCAGTTTATCTGATGCATCATGAAAACTATTCAGTCACGCAAATTGCCAAAGAGTTAAACCTGGCCGAACAGACCGTCAAGAATTATTTATCAGATGCGAGAAGAATCCTGCGTCGAGAATTGACCCAACGATTTGCTGATCGGGATTCTACTTTTCTACTCCTTGCTGGTAGTTGCCTACTTCATTATTATTTAATATAAAAAACATATTTACTTAAAGTACTTTAGTGGTATTCATCTGTATTAGCATAAAATAGTACAGTGAATATTGAGAATTTTAAGCGTATAATACAGGATTACCTGCAGGGAAAGTTGACCGACAGGGAAAGTGAACGGGTGGATAGCTGGTATCAGTCTATGAATGATCAGGATATTAAACCATTTCGTGATTCATTCCATCGTCATGCCGTAAAGGACGAATTGTTGAAGCGCCTTGCACCAGTTGTCCAGGCCGAAAGAAAAAAGATGTTTCGGATCCAACGCTTTCGCTGGCTATCTGCCGCAGCGGCAATCCTATTACTGGGTAGCGCAGCGCATTTATTTTTCCGGGACCAGCAGTCAGCTCTTCCTTCCAAGACAATAATATCAGAAACGCAACTCACAAAGACCGCAACAAAGGTCGGTGAGCTAAGGGAGATCTTTCTCCCGGATGGAACTTCTATTTTTCTCAATGGAAATGCGCAGATTCGGTATGATAAGATAAACTACGGGAAAAGTAGAACTATTTTTTTAGATCGGGGAGAAGCCTTCTTTAAAGTCAAACGCGATACCCTGCATCCGTTTACGATAGCTACAGGAGCAGTTTCAGTCGCTGTACTGGGGACATCCTTCAATGTCAATCGCTCGCAGGCTTCTGGACAAGTTACGGTTGAAGTTAAAACCGGACGTGTAAAGGTGTCGGCTGAAAAAAATGGGGAACAACATATCCTGACTCGTGGTAAAGCTGCACGTTACAGTCTGGCTAAAAAATATTTTGAAATTTTTGATCAGAATCCAAACGCTGTAAACCTGTGGACACAGGGGGGCATGCTATTGAGCAATGTTGGATTCAATGAACTTAAAGAAATTATCTACAACCGTTATGGTGTGGTATTGATTGCAGACAATATAGATACGGATAAATTCAACTATTCGCTGATGATTCCTCAGGTTCAGTCTTTGAATCAGGTCTTGCGTATGATCTGTACGATTCACCAAATCAAATTTAGGAGGGAAAAAAATGAAATAATCTTACACAAATAAGCTGCATAGCAGAAACGGAAGAAAATCTACCAATGGAAAAGTGCTCATCTGGCAAACCGCTAAATCGACCAGTGAGCACCTTAATAAGTCATGTTAAAAACATTCATACAAATATATGTATAAAATAATAAAGCTCACTAGCCTGGCGGCAAAGCTCACGCTCTGTTCGGTTCTTTCTATTTCGGGAACAAATAGTACTGCCAGGCCGATGGATCGTATCAATCTGATACCCGGAGATCTGATCAATATTCACCTTCGTAGTGGGAATGCGGCACAAGCTGTGCTCCAGCTATCACAAGAAACAGGTCAAGCTATTGGCTATGATCGAAATATTCTCCAGCTCGAGCGTGTAGCAATAACTGAAAAGGTATTCCGCAATGCACGTTTCGACGAAGTATTGAATTATATTTTAAAAGGCACTGCTATCCAATCGAGGAAAGTCTCGGGTGGGATTGTCCTTATTCGCAATACAAGTAAACAAAACTCCTATCAGCTGAAACTACAGATTCTGGATGGGGACAACAAACCTGTAACTGGTGCTTCGGTGCAGGTACTTGAGATGGGGCAGCATAGCTTGTCTAACGCAAAGGGGGAAGTAATCTTCAAACTGCCGGAAGGTGAATATAGTCTGAGGATAACACATGTTGGCTATGAGAAAAAAGAGCGCTATAATTTGAAGCTGGACGACAAAAATAATGCTGTACATCAGGTGATCCTACAAAGGAATGATCATGCGCTCGATGAAGTTGTGGTAACAGCACTAGGAATCAAACGTCAGGACCGTTCCTTGGGCTATTCCGTTGGAAAGATTAAAGGTGAAGATCTTAACCGCGTTAACAATGATAATTTTTTAGTCGGAATGGCGGGAAAAGTCCCCGGAGTGTCGATCAGTTCAACAGGACCAACAGGTTCGACGGTTAATATGGTGATTCGGGGAGCTTCCTCATTGAGCACCGACAATCAACCGCTTTTTGTTGTTGATGGTGTACCATTGATGAATGGCTTAAATAATATCGGTCAGATCGGGGATGACAATAAAGTCGATTATGGTAATGCAATTGCCAATATCAATCCCGAAGATATTGAGAATATCTCAATCTTGAAGGGGCCAAGTGCTGCGGCTCTTTATGGTTCCAGGGCGGGCAATGGTGTTGTATTAATTACCACTAAGACCGGAAAGAATGCCGAAAAAATGACGATTTCTGTCAATAGCAACACAGTATTTGATATCCCCTATAAGTTTATAGACCTGCATAATAAGTTTGCCAGCGGTACAATGCCCTGGAAACCAGGTGACCAGCCCGGAAATTTAATCATTGAAGAGGAGTCAAGTGCGATGGTCGGCCCCGCCTTGGATAAAGGATATAAGGCTGTTCAATGGAATAGCCCACTTGATGAACAAGGTAAACCGATCCCAACGGAATTGAAATCGCATCCGGACAACATCAGGAATTTTGTGCAAACGGGTATCACAAGTTCCAACGGTATTTCCCTGAGTAATCGCGCCGAACAATTGGATTATCGTTTTTCGTACTCCAATATGGCAAATAAAGGGATTATTCCCAATTCAGACCTTTTTCGAAATACGCTGAATATCAATTCAACAATGCGACTTCGAAAGAGCCTGACCTTAGGGCTTTCACTGGATGCGAGCCGAAATAATTCAAATAATAGACCTGCAGGAAATCGCGGAACCAATCCCATTCAGGCAGCGTATGAGGTCGCTCCTCATATCAATATACTGGATCTAAAGGATTATTGGCTACCCGGGCAAGAGCAGATACAGCAGCGCTCCCAATCCATAGGCAATCATAATAATCCATATTTTTTGGCTTATGGCGTTAACAATGCCTTCACCCGGGATCGTGTATTTGGAAATCTAAGACTGGACTGGACAATAAAAAAAGACTGGACGGCTATGCTGCGGTATGCAACAGATGTATACTGGGAGAATAGGGAAACAAAAATCCCGTATAGCTACACGAACGAGCCCCGTGGTGCCTACGGTATCGTGAATCTGATGAATATGGAACAGAATATTGATTTTCTGACCACTTACACGAAGAAAATGGGTGCTTTCAATGCGACTGGCTCACTGGGCGGCAATTTGCGTTACAATCGCGGTAAGTCGGTGCAAAATACATCAAAGAATGGCGCGGGACTGATTACACCGGGCTTATATACATTGGCCAACATCAGCCCACTGAATCTTGACTTTTACAGTTCAACCTCCGAAAGGGCGATAAACAGTGTGTATGGATTGGTGAATCTGAGTTACCGTGATATGGTTTACTTAGATCTGACAGGGCGTAACGATTGGTCAAGTACACTTCCGGTAGACAACCGGTCATATTTTTATCCTTCGGCATCGTTAAGTATACTGGCCAATCAGGTATTGAAGCTACCAAAAGATATTAATTCAATGAAGCTTAGGGTTGGGATCGCACGTGTAGGAAATGATACCTATCCCTATAACCTATCCAATGTGCTGAGCAATCCGGGAAGTTGGGGTGATGTGCTGCGGCTGACGCGTTCCGGAGCGCTACTGGTTCCGGACCTGAAGCCCGAGATCGCAACATCCTATGAGTTGGGTATGGATCTCGGCCTGTGGAATAACCGCTTAAAATTTGAGGGGACTTACTATAAGCTGGAAAATAAAAACCAGATCATCTCTACGACACTTCCGAGTTCAAGTGGGTTCAATGCAAAAAATATCAACGCCGGATTATTGAGTAGCCGGGGGATCGAGCTGGCCCTTTCGGGACGGCCTATCGCCAAACAAAATTGGTCTTGGGATCTCGGGGTGAACTGGCACCGTAACCGCACCCGTATTGATGAGTTATCGGAAGGTGTAGAATTTTATACTTTTTGGACCGACGGCAGAGGTGGAGCACGCACCTATGTAGGGGAGGAAATAGGAGATTTGTACGATTCAAAGCTGGTGACAGTCGAAGATCAGTCATCACCTTATTACGGATTTCCGATCCTAAACAAAAATGGCACCTGGCAGGCCGTACGGATCAACAATAGCCGAAATAAGATCGGAAATTTTAATCCAGATTTTAGCATGGGCCTGCAATCCAGCCTAAGGTATAAAAAGTGGACAATGAATATTGCCGCAGATATGCGTTTTGGTGGGAAATTCATGTCGCAGACTTATCGGTATTTTGAATCTAACCTGACTACGCAGCGTTTTCTAGATCAGTTGATCAACCCCAACGGCATGACGGGCGAAACACTTCGAAATTATTTGATAGATAATAATCTGGTGCGTGTGCAAGGTAATCGTTATCCGATTGTTGGCGGACCGGGAGAGGCCTATGGCGGTTATCCTGTGAATGTAGGCGGTGTCACCGGAAATTTCGGCGTGTTTAACCCCGGGGTCATTGCCCAATATGATGATAAGGGTAATATTACGGGGTATACTGAAAATCTGGGAGCCGAAGGCACCCAATATGTTGCTTACTCGGATAACTATCCCTGGGACTTTATGAATGCCGCAACGTTCGATGCTTCATTTATTAAACTCCGTGAACTTTCTTTCAGCTATGATCTGTCGGGGAAATGGTTGAAGCGGCTGGGTATAACGAATGGAAGTCTAAGCCTTTATACACGCAATCTAATCTTATGGACCAAAGCGAAGGTGGGAATAGATCCAGAGATGGCTTTCCAACCTGAAACAGGCATAGGATTTAAACAAGGGATTGAACGTTATAACGTCACACCTTGGTCAATGCCGATCGGATTTAAAGTAAATGTGACATTTTAGCACCTGTAATAACGATGAAAAATCAGTTAAAGACATTAACGACAATGCTTATTACCTTAGGGATGATTCTGAGTATTTCTGCCTGTAAAGACTTGACAGAGCTCAATATCAATCCGAATGGTGTAAGTGAAGAGGATGCAAATCCCAATTTGCTATTGCCAACGATATTAACGGGAACAGCAAAAAAATACAATGAATTAAGTTTCTCCGATCTTGGTGGAGTGATTCAACATACACAGTTCGATGCTTGGTTCAACTCGCATAATGACTATGAATGGACGGGTGGGATTTTGAGCTGGGATAGCTATTATGGCTATCTGCGGGATAACGAACTGATGCGTAAACGCGCAGAGAATTTGGGACTGGATTTCCATCAGGGTGTCGCCCTGGTGATGCGTGCTTATCTGTTTGGATTGATCGCTGACTTATGGGGTGATGCGCCTTATACGGAGGCCCTGAAAGCAGAACTTGGGGATACAAAATATAATTTTCCAAAGTATGATAGCCAAGAAGTGATCTACAAAGGAATTATCGAGGAACTAAACCAGGCAAATGAGCTCTTATCACGGCCGGATGCATCGTATGAGGTGCTGGCAAATGCCGATGTATATTTTGATGGTAAAGCCTCAAAATGGCGTCGTTTTGCTAATTCATTAGCCTTGAGGTATTACATGCGTGTCTCGGAGAAGGCAAATGCATTTTCCAAGCAGGGGGTTGAAAACATGCTGGCCAATCCGGATAAGTTTCCACTGATCACCAATTCGACAGACGACGTACTGATGGATTTTGTCGGTAATAACGCAGATGACTCCTGGCCATCAAACACTTTATATGATGCCAGTGGAAGCAATTTCAGGAGGATGAAAATGTGTGCGACATTGGTGGATCGACTTCAGGAATTAAGCGATCCACGTCTGGCCGTGTGGGCGAAAAAGGTGGAGATACCGATCGAAGTGAGCAGCACAGTACCCGCGGGTACTGATAAAATTGTTAACGGCATTCGCATCGTGTCACCCGACGTGGTCAAGGGGATACCTATTGATACAGACAAGGATTATGTGGGCCTACCGCCAAGCGGATCGAAAAATCCTTCCGCCTATAATTTGAATCCAACACCAGGACAGACTTCCATCAATCCTCATGTTTCATACCTTAACGATATCTATCGCTCGGCCAAAGGAGATTTGCTCAAAGCGAGGTTGTTGACTGCGGCGGAAGTACAGTTTATCTTGGCGGAAGCAGCCTGGAAGGGCTGGGCTGTACCAGAGACTGCGCGATCGTATTATGAACGTGGCATTCAAGCCTCGTTAAATAGCTGGGGGAAAACTGCGGATTACGCAAATTATATCCGCCAGAAGGGTGTAATTTTTGAAAATACACAGGTACAGATTATCGAGCAAAAATGGATTGCAAGCTGGTCCACTGGGGCCCAAGCTTGGTTTGATTACCGGAGGACAGGGTATCCGAAGTTGAAAGCTGGTCCTGCGGCGATCCGTACGCAGCTTCCGGTCCGTGTACCCTATATGCAGACAGAAATAAGTGTAAATCAAAAGAATGCCGAAGAGGCATTAAGCCGTATCGAGAAAACAGCGTATTCGCAGGCTGATAATGAAAATAGTGCTTGGTCCAAACCTTGGTTATTGCAGGGGACGGGCAAACCCTGGTAAAAAAACAACATAGATTAAAAATAAAAAAGCAATGAAAATAAAACCTCTTTTTTTAGCAATAGCATTATGCTGTTCCGCGATGCATGGGCGGGCTCAGTCGGGAGCGACTGGCATGCAACCAGACCGGATTATGTTGACCTGGTCTGATGATCCCGGCAGCTCCCAGTCGGTTTCCTGGCGCACGGCCAGTGGCGGGAATAAAATAATCGGGCAGATTGCCGAAGAACAAAGCTATCCCGATTTTGAAACAAAAGCGCAGACAGTTGAAGGCACACGTGCGTACCTGGAAAGGGGAAAGCAGCAGGATGCTTATAATCAAGTTAGCTTTCGGAATTTGAAACCCGGAACGACCTATACCTATCGTGTCGGTGACGGTATACATTGGAGCCCATGGAATCAATTTAAAACGGCAGAAAAATCGGGGGATTTTTCTTTTATCTACCTGGGGGATGCACAGAATGACTTACGCTCGCGCTGGTCAAGGACGATCCGGCGTGCTTTTCAGCAGGAACCAAATGCCCGCTTTATTGTTCACGCCGGTGATCTGATCAATCGCTCAAATACGGACGAAGAATGGGCCGAATGGTATGAGGGGTCAGGGTTTATTCATCAAATGATACCTGCGGTCCCCACCCCCGGGAATCATGAATACAGAAGGGATTCAACTGGACGTCTGGTTTTGGATCCGCACTGGAAAGTACAGTTTAACCTGCCAAAAAATGGGCCGGAGGGATTGCAGGACGCCGTTTACTACTTGGATTATCAGGATCTGCGGATAGTTTCATTGAATTCCCAATTAATTATGTTGGATTCCGTAGCGGCTTACACACAAGAAAAATGGCTGGAGAGCGTACTATCCTCTTCCACAAAAAAATGGAATATTGTCGTGATGCATCACCCGGTATATTCTACAGCAAAAAGTCGTGATAATACGATATTAAGAGAACGATTTAAACCCATTTTGGAAAAATATGGCGTTGATCTGGTTCTACAGGGCCATGACCATACCTATGCTCGGGGCAGCCTTGGTCGAAAGCGTCCTGTATACCTATTGTCGGTAGCCGGACCGAAGATGTACGAGTCCGATTCTGAACGATGGATGGATGTTGCAACGGAGCAAACACAGCTGTACCAAGTGATAAAACTCAGGTCAGATAAGCTCTATTTTGCAAGTTATAAGTTGAATGGACAATTGTTTGATTCATTTGAACTGTCAAAAAAATGACTTCACCTGATAGCTGAATAAATGATTGTTTAAAAAATATCTGTATACCATGAAAAAGATGCTATTTTCTCTATTGTTTAGTATAATCATAAGTGCTACGACAAGTTTATATGCGCAATCGGTCGATTTACTAAAAAGGTTGGATAAAAAAAGTCTGCATATTGCGGCCCACCGTGGCGCACATCAGGAGCAGCCAGAAAATTCGATTGCTGCTATTGAAGAAGCCATTCGGCAAGGCGTTTCAGTAGTTGAGGTCGATGTGAGAGCGACCAAAGACGGTGTACTGGTTCTCATGCACGATAAAGCCTTAAACCGCACTACAACTGGAGAAGGGGAGGTATCCAAACATACCTTTACCGAGATTCAACAGCTGCGCTTACGTAACAAGGCTAATGGAGAAGCTTCGGAACATGTTGTACCAACGTTAACAGAAGCTTTACGCGTAGCGAAAGGGAAAATTATTGTAGACCTAGACTTTAAGGAAGATCGAAAAGAGTTTATTAAGAAAACCTATGATCTTCTTGAAAAAGAAGGGATGGAAGAGGAGGTGTTGTTTTTTCTTTACGATTATAAGGATATGCCTAGGATTTACAAACTCAATCCAAGAGTGACGCTCTTTCCACGGGCACGCAGTATGAAAGATTTAAATGCCATTCTACAAATGAAGATAACGTCAATCGTTCATCTTGATGAGTCGTTTACGGATACCGAAAAGCTTAATACAATGCGGCAGCAAGGTATTTATTTTTGGATGAATAGCCTTGGTGGATATGACGATGAAGCAGGAAAGGGGGGAAAGGATATTTATCGGTCGTTTTTGGAAAAATATCCTTTTGTACGGCTGATTCAGACAGATTATCCCAATCTATGGCAAGAAGTACTTAAAGGATTTTAATATGTAGTATATTTCCTATAACACTCACTAGAAAGACGGCTTGCCGTCTTTCTTACTTTTTTATCAATATATTTATTGCTAATTTTCAGCATCACAGATCACATTCTTCGATCAGCTATGCATAAACGAGATATGTTCGTTGCCAATTTGATTATCGAAAGGACTAAGGAAACAAATATTAACTTGTTTATTTCTGCTAAATCGTTAATTTAGTATTTTGAAACCGGTTGCATTAATCGTGTGATGTTTAAATTTAAGTTCCGTAAAGGAATAGAAAATAGAAAAATAATAATCTACTTATGAAACTCCGAATATTACTTCTGACTGCAATGTCAACATTCCTTCATCCGCAGCTCTACGCACAACAATTGCCTTATAAAAATAGCAGCCTCGGAACCGAACAACGGGTCAAAGATCTGTTGGGACGTATGACCGTTGAAGAGAAGGTCGGGCAGCTGAGCAAATTGCTCGGATGGGATATGTATGAGAAGCAGGGAAAGCAAATTGGGGTGAGCGATAAGTTGAGGAAAGCGGTAAGGGAGCAGCATATTGGATTATTGTGGGCAACGCTACGTGCCGATCCGTGGACGCAAAAAACGTTGATCAATGGTCTTAGCCCGGTAGAAGCCGCACGTGCGACCAATGCCATCCAGCGGTATATGTTGGACAGTACCCGCTTGGGTATTCCGTTGCTGTTGTCTGAAGAAGCTCCGCATGGTCACATGGCTATTGGTGCCACGGTATTTCCTACAGCAATAGGGCAGGCCAGTACTTGGAATCCAGTTTTGATTGAGCGTATGGCATCGACGATCGCGCAAGAAACCTATGCTGTGGGTGGAAAAAATGGCTATGGCCCTGTGTTGGATCTGGCCCGTGATCCACGCTGGTCCCGGACAGAAGAAACCTATGGCGAAGACCCTTACCTCATTAGTCAGATGGGAAGTGCCATGATCCGTGGTTTTCAGGGCCAAAAGCTGGGGCAGCAAGATAAAATTATTGGCACATTAAAACATTTTGTAGCTTATGCTGCACCGGATGGTGGGCATAATGGGGAGTCTGTATCCTTCGGTGAACGGAGCTTAAGACAGTATTTCCTACCACCTTTCGAGCGTGCCGTTAAATCTGGTGCAGGGTCGGTGATGACGGCATATAATAGTATTGACGGTATCCCTTGCTCTGCAAATCCGTGGTTGTTGAAAGATATTCTCCGCAAAGACTGGGGATTCAAGGGATTTGTGGTTTCGGATCTATTGAGTATCTCAGGTCTCAACGGTGGGCATGCGACCGCTGCAACAGCAGTGGAAGCGGCTTCACAAAGTATACATGCAGGATTGGATGTTGATCTGAGCGGATCGGGATATGGCCCGAATCTATTGAAAGCGGTGCAGGAAGGTCTGGTCGAACCTGCCGTATTGGATACCGCAGTGTCCCGGGTATTACGCATGAAGTTTAACCTCGGTCTATTTGATCGTCCTTTTGTGGATGAGAAACTCGTCGCTAAAAAAGTTGCTACTGCACAGAACAGGTCTGTTGCACGGCAGGTTGCCCGGGAATCTATTATCTTGCTAAAAAATGAACAACATGTCCTGCCATTAAGCAAATCTCTACGACGGATTGCGGTGATTGGACCGAATGCGGACAATGGCTATAACCAATTGGGTGATTACACTGCCCCTCAGGCCGATGGTAAGGTGCAGACCGTATTGACAGGTATCCGTGCGGCTGTAGGTAAAGCAACTCAAGTTGACTATATCAAAGGTTGCGCTATCCGTGATACGGCAAATTCTGATATTCCAGCTGCGGTAGCAGCGGCACAGCAGGCAGATGCCGTGATTTTAATTCTCGGTGGTTCCAGTGCAAGAGATTTCAAAACCTCCTACCAAGCGACCGGGGCGGCGAATGTAGATCCGAATACTGTCAGTGATATGGAAAGTGGCGAAGGATTTGATCGCGTCTCTCTGGATATGATGGGGGATCAATTAAGACTGATGAAAGCGATCCAGGCAACTGGGAAGCCGTTGGTGCTGGTAACCATTATGGGAAGACCGCTCAATCTGAACTGGGCTGCAGAACATATTCCGGCGATCGTAAATGCATGGTATCCCGGCCAGGAGGGAGGGTTGGCCATTGGCGATGTTTTGTTTGGCGATTATAATCCTGCAGGCAGACTACCGATTTCAGTGCCGCGCGCTGTAGGTCAACTTCCTGTACACTATAATCATACAAAACCCAAACATCATGATTATGTGGAGATGTCCGCCAAACCTTTGTATGCTTTTGGCTATGGACTAAGTTACAGTAAATTTGAGTATAGCAACCTACAGGTTGCATTGACGGAAGGAACTGATGATTTTGTCTGTAGCGTATCCTTTGATGTCGAAAACAAAGGCCCTGTGACGGGCGATGAAGTGGCACAGTTATATGTTGTCGATGAGATCAGTTCGGTGGTAACTCCTGTTATGCAATTGAAAAAATTCGAGCGTAAAGCCATTGCATCGGGACAGAAAGAGAGGTACACATTCCAGTTGAACAAAGAAGACCTCAAGCTTTGGAATATTAATAATGCATGGAAAACAGAAAAAGGAAAATTCAAATTGCTGGTTGGCGCATCATCCGATGATATTCGATTGAAAGGGGAGATGGAGTTAAAAAAGGACTATTAAGACAGCTCCTTAAATAAACAAAGGGATCTATTGAAAATAGATCCCTTTGTTTATTTAAGGATAATGTGTTTGATACCCCTTCTGTTCCAGGTATAGGTAACATGAATTAACCCCGCTGCATCTTGTATAATGGTTGGATAGGAATATTCGTCTCCTTTGACACCATCTTCTAACGTGAGTACATCATGCCAGTGCAGGCCATCGTTGGAGGTTGCAATATAGAGTTTTGTCCGTCCTTCCCACCAGTCCTTTCCAGCGATTGCTGGATTGTATACGATCATAAATAGACCATTTTTCAATCGAATGGCATCGGTTGCCGAATTCGGATTGAGCAGGTTGGTGGCCTGCCATGGCCCCCAGGTGTTGCCTTGGTCGGAAGAGAAAGCACTCATTACCTTATTTTCTTTACTGCGACAAAGTACTTGAATCCGTCCATCTGAATGTTGGACAATACTTGGTTGAATTACTTGGATGCTGGTGTCGGGTCGTATTTTACTGGTAGACCAGGTTTTACCATGATCGCGACTGATTTCTATATGTGCTTTCCAGATTTCATCTTTTGTTTCGGTACTGGAAGGGGAAAGCAATAATCCATCACCTAAGCTGAGCGGCTTGTTTTTGATAGGTCCCAATATGCCTTCAGGTAATTGTTGAGCTTTGGACCAATTATGACCTTTATCGAGTGAGTATTTGACATAGCCCTTCCATTCGCGTGGATTAGGTCCAATTTTATAGAATAAATATAGCGTGTCATTCATTGGTTTTTGATAAAGCACAGGGTTCCAGGTTGGATAGCGTTTACCTTCGAGGATTCCATCTGCGACTTGAACTGGTGATTGCCACCGCCCGTTGGTGTAATGGGAACTCCATATCACGACATCGGGATTGGATTCATGTGTGCCGCCAAACCAGCAGGCCAAGAGGCTATCTTTGCCGATGGATTGTATGGTTGAGGCGTGGCATTCTTTGAAACCGACCTGCCCTTGTTGAAAGATCTGATGAGACGAAAATATTTGCGGTTTATAGCTTTTACATGAATAAAATGTTAAGAATAAGAAGGCTAAAAATGGAACTATATTTTTCATTTGGACGGTATGTGCTGAGTTTAAGCTGTATTTTCTATTGCTACTGTTTTTAGTTATTCTGTCAAGGATTGAGGCCGGAGCGTTTTGTATTCCCTAGCCATCTGCTGCCGGTTGAAAACCAGGGAAAATGCCCGAAGTCGATGCCTCATATTCGGATAACAAAAAAGCAGCGGGGATAAATCCAGCTGCTTTTTTTGTTATTTGCTTTGCAATTGAATTGCGGTAGCGTAGTTGAATCTTGTGCCTGGACTTCTCAAAGTGATCTGATTGTCACGTTGCGACCAGTCCAAGCGACCTTTATGGCCCAAAATTGTGATTTTTTTTACCTTAAAATTTTCGGGCACCTGAAAGACATATTCATTCGGTTGCTGATAAGCGTCCCCTTCTGAAAGGTGGAATATATTGACGATTTTACTGTCCTTACTTCTGGTATAATAGTAATCACCTTGATGGTAAGGGGCGATGGTACGCGTGGCATAAACGGCATTCTGGTTGACCTTCATCCAAGCAGCCAATTCGTTTAAACGGTCATATGCAGCCTGATCGTAATCCCCTTTGGGGCCGGGAGCGATGTTAAGCAGATAGTTTCCGCCACGAGAAATAATCTTGACGAGGGTTTCGACGATCTTCTTTGTTGGTTTGTAATTATCATTGGGCACATAGCTAAAAGAATCTCCCATGGTAATGCAGCTTTCCCAAGGGATATCCAATGGATGCTCGGGTACGGCCTGCTCCGGCGTGACATAATTTTCCCAGTTTCCGGGAACTGTGCGATCGACAACAATGATTCCGGGTTGATTTTTTCGGGCCATTCCACCAATGCGGTCCATGTCAATATCTTGTTCAACTTTAATGGTTTTTTGCCAGTCGACGGACTGATCAATCGTTTTGAATGGACGTACCCAACCACCGTCTAACCATAATATATCGACTTTGCCGTATTCGGAAGTGAGCTCGTTGATCTGGTTGTAGGTATAGTTTTTGAATTTTTCCCAACGCTCAGGATGTTTTTTAGGATCGTAGTTTACATTGCGATCTTTTGGTGGGAAATAATTCCACCAGTAAAAATCCGTATGCCAATCCGGTTTGGAGAAATAGGCGCCAATTTTAAATCCGTCATTGCGAAAAGTATTGAAAATTTCTTTGGTTACATTTGCCTTAGGGTTTGTAGAAAAAGGAGTTTTGGAAGATGTAATTTTATAATCTGATTCTTTGGTGTCAAACATTGCGAATCCATCGTGATGCTTGGTGGTGAAAACGACATATTTCATGCCGGCAGCTTTGGCCGCATCGGACCATTTTTGCGGATTGAAATCCGTAGGATTAAACGTAGTTTGTAAATTATTGTAATTTTTTACATACTCATTATAGGTTGCTCCATGTTCTGGCTTACGCTGTGTCCAGCCTTCATCTTCCGGACATAAGCTCCAGCTTTCCACGATACCCCATTGGCTATAGGTGCCCCAGTGCATGAAAAGACCAAATTTCATATCCTGCCATTGTTCGAGGTTTTCGATCACCTGTGGATCGGTCGGTTTTTGGTAGCCACCCGACACATTGTGTGCTTGACCAAAGGTCAAAGTTGTGCTTGTCGCTAGCAATGCGGTTGATAAAAGGGTTGTCAGTTTTTGCATGTATAAATATAATGAAAATGATAAAAAGAAAGCCACTTAAAGGTGGCTTTCTTTTGGTAGATGTAGTGTCGATTAATTAACGTCCCAGAAGATTTTGGTGTCACGTGTGTCTTTTGATTTCACAGCTTGATAGTTTTCACTATTATTAGTAATCTCAGAAGAAGGATACGTTAATCTTACAGGAGGACGTTGAAACCCATTCAATGTAGAAGTTGGAAATGCTGGTAATGTTGGATAACCTGTTCTTCTATACTCCGACCATGCTTGTTCGCCCTGTAACCAACCAAAATGCAACCATTTTTGCGTACCTATGAGTTTCAATTTAGCATTTTTGTCACCAATAAACACAATATTTGACTCCTTAACAAATTTGTCAATTGCTTCGCTACTTGGTTTAGTTACCTTAGCTAGGTTTGATGAGTTTGCATTCAGATAATAATAGAAAGCGACAGACTGTTTAACTGCCGTTTCGTAAGCTGTTTTTGCAGCGGCATCAGTACCCCATCTTTCTTGAGCTTCAGCTTTGATGAAATTTGTTTCAGAGGCAGTCATAACAACACCTGGCAATTTATTATTGATCCATGCAGTTGCAGAATCGACAACCGAATACTTCATGTACTGAGCATTGGCTTGAGCCGAAGTGAATGTAATTGGCATAGCTTGGTATTCCTTATTAGGAATAAATTTTCCTCCTACTGTTTCTCCAAACTTATCGAATAGTACTGCAGTACGAGGATCATTTGCAGTTTTCAAAACGGTATTAAGC
This sequence comes from Sphingobacterium sp., assembly GCA_029239355.1. Taxonomy (GTDB): domain Bacteria; phylum Bacteroidota; class Bacteroidia; order Sphingobacteriales; family Sphingobacteriaceae; genus Sphingobacterium. The sequence goes on along the minus strand of JAQZAZ010000014.1, from coordinate 13,693 downwards.
ATATAATCAGGAGCATAATGGCTGGGTAGTTCCCTCACTGCGTCTAATAAGCTCGATGTATAGTTTGTTAAAGGCTGTAACAGTATATCCTCTGTTCCAACACTATAATCGCCAGTATTTGTGCCGTCAAGTAATGGGTATTCAGTTGGATTGTTCAACATTTCCATGATGTCGGTTTTAGCTTTATTTTCTTCAATTGCCGAGATTCTCATTAACAAACGTAGACGTAGAGAATTAGCATACTTACGCCATTTCGTAAGATTTCCTGAATTTAGAATATCTGCTCTATTAAATTCATTTGTTGCGGAAGCATTTTTAAAAAAGCTGTTCGCTTCTTTTAAGCCAGTTAAGAAGGTGTTATATAGCTCTTTTTGATCATCAAATTTTGCCAATTTAATCTGATCTGTTGATGCAAGACTACCAGCTTCTGAAAAGGGTATGTCGCCAAAGTTATCGACTAGTTTCGAGGCTTGGTCGTAAAGGACAACTTTTGCCGCCGTCATAAATATTTCTTTTGAAGCTTTGTCTTGATCTGGAAGACCATTAAATGTTTTCTCCATTACTCTGTAGATTCCCATCATTCCGGGAGAGTAGAAATCTTTCCAATAATCATTTGTATAAGAGTCGCTTTGCTGATACATTGTGTTTTCATTTTCAAAATATGCTGTTTGGGTGTATCGAGCATGGTGCATAAATATAAATGTCCTATAATGCCAGTATTCGGATCTTAAACGTGGATTATTTAAAATCTGCGTGAAAAAAGCTGGAATATTAGGTGTTACTGTTTGTTCGGGGTCGACATAACGGTCTTCTAATTCAGTTTTACAAGATTGAAAGCTTCCCAGTGTCAAGAGAAAACTTCCATATATTAATATTTTATTAAATTTTTTCATTGCTTTAAGTATTAAAATTTAGCATTAAGAGAGAAACCAAAACTTCTAGTTGCTGCATTAGAACCGATATCTATACCTTGAGAATACCAATAGTTACCAACAGGTGCTTCTGGATCAATATCTTTGATCGAACGATAGAAGTAGAAGAGGTTTCTTCCTATTAGAGAGAAACGTAAACTATTCAATTTTAATTTTTGAGTAAATGATTCAGGCAAATTGTAACCGATAACAACCTCTCTTAGCTTGATGAAATTATTATCTAGCACAGCCGCTTTCTCATTCCAAGCATTGTTACCCCAGTAGAAATTATTAATATAATATTCAGCACCAGAAAGATGAACATCATTTTTAGCGCCTGTGTTTTGGTTAACTCCATCTAAAGTTATGCCTGATTCACGATATTCCAATGTGCTTTCTAGTCGACCAGCTCCGTAAGCATATTTGTGCGGCGTGGAGATCATTTGCCCTCCAAATCTGTAGTCAGCAGTAAAGTCTAAACTAAAGTTTTTGTAATTGAAGGTATTTGATAATCCTCCAATTGCTTTAGGCATAATATTACCTGCTTTAACATAAGTTGACTTGTCAATTACGTAATTACCTTCATCGCTGATTAAAAACTCTCCGTTTTCATTGGTAGCGCGAGGGAATACGTATATATTTCCAAGTGTCTCTCCCGGTCTGGCCTCCATCCGAATAGAACTTTGGTCTGCATCATAAAAAACTAATTTTGGTACACCTGAAATTAGAGCGTCAAGTTTGGATTTATTATTCGAGAAATTCAGTCTAGCATTCCATCTGAAATTTTCTTTTTGAATAGGTGTACCGCTTAATGAAACTTCCCAACCTCTATTTGAGATTTTTCCTACATTGAGTATTTGAGTTGTAGCTGCTGTCGTGTATGCTGTAGACAGCGGCATGATTTGATCATCTATAAAATTTGAATAATAACTAACATCTAACCCTAATCTATTTTTCAAGAATTTTAAATCCAAACCGATTTCTTTTTCAGTTTTCTTTTCGGGCTTCAAATTCAAGTTGCCATAGCTAGAATTTAGGTTTAAAGCAGGTACCGGACCATTTACAGTAATTAGTGACGATTGTTTGTATGCGATATTTGATGCGTAAATTGGTGCATCATTACCTACGACACCGTAAGATGCTCTTAACTTTCCATAGCTAAAGAAATCAGGCAATTTAAATGCATCAGAGAATACAAAACTCGTATTTACTGAGCCATAATGGTAAGGGTTATTTTGTGCAGGTAACGTTGAAGAATACTCCTTACGACCCGTACCTTCCAAGAACAAATAATTTTTATAGGAGAGGTTTAACAAGCCAAAGTAAGCATATTTAATCAGTTCCTTTCTTACGTGTGTAGTGACAGCTTGTCCAAACGTATTGTTTAAACTAAACCAATTGGCTGAAACTAAACCACCTTCCGTTCTTGACATTTGATCATCATAGTTTTCCATACGGGATTGAAAACCTCCACTTAAACTAAAATCAAAGTCATCAGATAATTTATCAGCATAGGTTAACAATGCGTCTCCATAAATAATTTTATATATTCCTTTGGATACCTCGAATTTACCTGTACTATTGGTCGCATTATATTGAACAGCATATTCATTGTGCTCTTTATTTTCGATGTTTAGCCCCGTGAAATCCGTTCCTAAGCGGCCTCTGAACTTTAGTTTGTCCAAAATACCCCAATTTAAAGTCGCACTTCCAAGAAAGCGGTTTTCCTTCTCCTCGTAACTGTTCCGTTTTTGTTGCCAAAAATAATTTAGGAGATTTACAGCCCTATAATTAACTGGGAATGCTTCCGGCCTATTTGAACCAAAAGGGTTGTAGCGGTAGCCATCGGAAGTTTGGTAGAGTTGATTTTTCATTTTTTCAACATCTTCTGCTCCACTAAAAAAACCAGCATAAGAACCCAGAACATCTCCCATTAAACCGGGTCTGTTCTTTGTAATTGTACTGATATAAGATGCAACTACATCCAAGTCCAAGCGATCTGCAAGCTTGATCGAACTGTTCAAATTAAAGGTACTTTTATTCATCTTACTTCCTGGTACAATTGCCTTGTAATCCATATTGGAAGCGGATAACCTATAATTTATTTTTTCAGTTTGATTGGAGATGCTTAAATTAAAGTTGCTATTGTGCCCTGTATCAAAAATATCACCGTAATTTCCTTTGTTAGCCGAGTATTTTCGAAGTGAACCATCCCACCAGCGGACATCCTGTCCGTCATATTTCGGTCCAAACTGGCCCCATGCGTTATAATTTAAAAGCCTATCTCCTGGAAAAAGTGTATTTGTCATCCAGCCTTCTTCGGTTGCGCCTGATTGTAAGTTCGTCGCAGCATCATAACCAGGTCCATACTCATATTGTAATCTAGGAAGGAAAGCTGCAGTTTCGATTGACCCAGTATAATTAAAGTCGATTCCAAGACCTTTCCCTTTTACTCCTTTTTTAGTAGTGATTACGATTACACCACTAGCGGCATCAGAACCGTATAACGCAGTTGCACTGGCTCCTTTTAAAATTGTCATGGATTCAATATCATTAGGGTTTAAATCTAACATACCATTTCCACGTATTCTGTTATCTGACCATATAGCTTGACCTCCGGGATCCGTTATACCGCCGGTGTTATTCAAACCTTTTGAACCCGCCTGTTGATCGTTTCTAATCATGACCCCATCAACAACATATAAAGGCTGTCTATTGTTACTTAGGGAATTAATACCGCGGATTTGGATGTTAACCGCACTGGAAGCTCCTCCGGGAGCTGAATTAATTTGTACGCCTGGCGCTTTTCCATAAAGGGCAGAACCAATGTTTGTTGTACCTGCTTGAGTTAGTTCTTTTGAACTTATTGTAGATGAAGCGTATCCAAGGGCTTTAGCTTCCCTTTTTATACCCATAGCAGTGACAACAACCTCTTCTAAAGCAGAAGCATCTTCAGTCAATTTGATGTTAATTGTTTTGGTTGATCCAACGACAATCTCTTGAGATTTATATCCAACAATGGATACGCGTAATGTTTCGCCCTGTGAGGCTTGAATTGTAAAAGATCCATTGGCCCCAGTTTGCGTGCCCCTGGTTGTTCCTTTTACAGAAACAGTCGCGCCGGAGACTGGTCCCTTAGCATCTGAAACTATCCCAGTAATGCTTTGCTGCGCATAGAGAGATGTGGCACTAAAAAGTGTACATAACGCCAATCCTGCAGTTTTTTTGTAAAATAGACTCATGTTTTAGGTGTTTGTGTAAAATATTAGTTAATTATACTGTTCATAAATTTTTCGATAACTAAGGCTGTTGTACCAAGTTGCTGCGCACTTTGTAGTTTTGAAATTTCAATAGTTGTCTTTTTAGCAATCTTTGGAATACAATATTCATTAACAGCTACTTGAATATGAGGTGCAAGAATATCTCCGATTTCTGCCCCTTGTCCACTAATGATAATCTTATTGGGATTAAGTATATGGATTAATGTAGAAATACCTTTCCCTAATAAGTAGCCGATTTTTCCAATGTTGTTTATTGCAACTTGGTCACCTATCCTTGCCGCTTCTACCATCGCTTCGACTTTGTTGTTATATTCTTTTGCTAGTTTATCATAAATTGAATATTCTCCATTTTTTATGTCTTTTTCAATATTTTGAATCGCGGCGCTTAATGAAGCCTCAACTTCCAGACAGCCCCGTTTTCCACAAGAGCATAGGGTCTGCGCATCTGAAATTGGAATGTGACTAAATTCGCCAGCAAATCCTGATGTACCTTTGAAAATACTGTCGTTAATGAGTATACCTAATCCAACACCCCAATTGAGATTAACAACAAGGGAATGAGAAGAATCCCGAGCTTCACCAAATTTTTTTTCCGCCCAAGCGACACAGCGTGAATCGTTATCAATTACAGCCGGTTTATTGAATTTGAGTTCGATCTGTTCTTTGATGTTATATAAAGGTGATTGGCTACTATAAGATTCATTTAAACCGGAATCAGCATTTACGAAACCGGGCATACTTATTCCAATTCCAATGACATATTGCAATTCAACGGAATTGCTGGAAATAAACTGATCTATTGTTTCCATAATCATGTATGCTGCATCTGGATCCCTGAGATCAATCTGCATATTGCCTTGGGAGAATAGTACACCTGCCTGAAGGTTGGATAAGACAATTGATGTGTAGAACTGATCAATAGATATGCTGATAATAGTATGTTGGAGATTTTCGTTAAGCATGTATTGAATTGCTTTCCTTCCACCTGTTGAGGGTGCATAACCATTTTCAACAATAATGCTTTTTGAGAGGAGTTCATTGATCTGTTTTGTCACAGAAGGAATACTTTTAGACAGTGAACTTGCAATGTCTGCAATCGGTTGCATTGGCCGATAATACAAATTTCTTAAAATCTCGTCGACCATATCTAGTTAAACTTCATTAATGCGTAATTATTGGGTTTTAATATTTTTTTATGTACGATATTATCTATCTAATATCATAGGTAGCGAACTTATACTCTCCTGATTTGTAATTCAGGTTAAATGCAGAGGAGTTTTGTGTAGTTCTTAGTCTATTAAAAATAAAGATATATATAGTTTATTTTAAGTTCCAAATTCTTTTTAAAAAATTTAAAAAGAATTTAACAGATTCTTTATTTTTAAGTGAATTACCCCTTTCTTTTGATTGATTATTAAATGTAATTGTAACAGATATAATCCATTTATTCGACATTAAATAAAAAAACCGGCTTAAAGCCGGTTTTTTATAAATTATTGAGAAGGGAAAAACTTATTTCTGTTTTGCCCACCATAATGGTGTGTAGACAACATCGTTACCGCCAAGTAGAGCCACTGCCTTTTTGTAATTTGTTTGATCTGCATTACTAAAGGAAGAAGGGTAACTTGTTCTTTGTGGGAAGAAGTTGATCTGGTTTTTTGTGTAATTTGAACTTGTCAGTTGCGGCATTGTTGCAATATTCGTTTCCACAGCAGGATTTTCAAAGAAAGGAAGTCCCAATCTGCGATGATCATTCCATGCTTCAAGACATAGATACGGAAACGAGGCGATATACTTTTGCGTGATAATTTTTGTCAGTTTATCATTCTTCACTGTTCCATTTTTATAAATGGTGTTTTCAGGATATTTGATTGTGGCTGTCCCTGATGCATTAGTGTAACCGTCTATGTATTTTACTGTGAATGACGAAGCAGGCTCAGTTGTATGATCGTATTTTACAGATGTTCCAACACGGTTATAATTCTCTGATACTACGTATTGACCCAAGTAAGAAGATGTTCCCCAATAATCAAAGTTTTCAGCAATACCTTTTTCGTATGCGGCTTTATCAGACATCGGTGTGGCCCAACCTCTCAAAGCAGCTTCGGCGATCAAGAAGTAGCTTTCCCATGAAGCGAAAAATAAACGTTTTTGTGTACTTGTTCTGAATTTATTGATCATGCCCGGGATCCGTCCATTTTGTCCTCTAAAGACCATATTGGATGCCTTAGCACCCCATGTTCCTGCGCTAAAGGCATTCCAGGTATATGAGGTTTTAAATTTTAGGGTATTACCATCTGGTTTTTTAATCTCCGCATCTTGGATACTTGCTGCAGACCAATATTGTGGATCTGTTGTATGTCCAGGAATAAAGAATGCCTTATACGCACGTGGATCCATTTTATTAGGAATACCGTCTAGATAGTAACCTTGGCTTGGGTCGTTAGACATTGTTGAAAAATTGTCCAAATAGCGGATTCCAAAGTCATCCTCGTTTTTGATTTTGTTTAAAACTTCAGTTTCTGCGAATTGCTCGGATGTTTTGATACCTCCTAATCCGATAAAGATATTATTTAATGTAGCAGAAAGCAACTGTGTATTCCATGAACGACTCATTACACCAGTTAATGGATCCCAGCCGTCTTTTTCCTGAACACCAAAGTTCTGTGCCGCATTATCGATATATTTATTGGTTTTGACGGCGTCCTCGAATTCAGTTTTAGCTTTATTGGCATCTACTTCTGATAATCGCATTGCTAAACGCATGCGCATCGAATTCGCATAACGGATCCAGTTATCCCAGTTAAAACCATAAGCTGCATCGTAATTTTTGATATCTTCTTTAGCAACCGCTGGATCAATTTTTGACTGGGCATCTTTCAGTTCTGCCAATAAGTAATAGTAAACATCTTTAACCGAATCAAACTCTGGATTAACCCCTTGAAATCCTTTTATAGGAACTGGACCAAAGTTATCAGTTAATTCGCTTAATAAATAAGCCCGCCAAATTCTTGCAACTTGCATCATATTAGCGTTTGAAACTGTTGCAGTACCATTTTCGATTTTCTTTTGACCAATTTCAATGGCAGAGTTTGCATTGTTTAACCAAGCGGAAATGCGGGACCAATATATATTATTGAATTCATCACTTTGCTGACCAATATTGAGAAAATTAAAATATTGTTGATGTGCAGCCGTTTTCCACGCATAAACAAACAGGCGCTCAGCAATTTCAGGATCTTGCTGTGCTCCAATTATAGAATTGTTTAAAAAATATTCTGGTCTAACCTGTTCATCGTTAGCCGCAGTGGGATCTATGTTGATATCCTCTAGCTTTGTACAAGAGGTTATTGCGCTTCCTAATGCTATTGCCAGCGCTATTTTTGATAGTGTATTTTTCATAATAATTCAGATTAAAAACCGATGGATAAGTTTAAGAAATAAGACCGTGAAGTCGGAAATGATAAATATTCAAATCCAGTTGCATTTGAGCTTATTGCATAAGTAGATTCAGGATCTACGCCATTTGCATAACTTTTTAACATCGCTAGATTGTTGACCGATACGCCGACTTTCGCATTTTTGACAATGGACGATTTTAGCGCTGATTTTGGAATTGAATAATTTAATTGTAAATTTCTAATTCTCACATTGGTCGCGCTGTAGATGTTTTGCTCTGTAATTCCTAAATTACCAGTGGATCCAGCGACTGTTTTCCAATAATCTTCTGGTGTAACCTCCACTTTGCTTTGTTCATATTTTCCATTATTTAAGATAACGCCATCAACGACAAATTTATCACGATTGCCATTGACTACGGTTTGGGCTGAAGATCCATTCAGTTGCAATGCTTGTTGCGTGCCTGAAAAGAATTTTCCTCCAAAACGTCCGTCAATCTGGAAGCTTAGACCGAAATTTTTATAGGTAAAAGAGTTGGTTAGACCGGCAAGTGCTCGAGGAGTTTGGTCGCCTAATAAAACCGGATCTCCGGGTGCATTTTGTGGTAGACCAGTTCCGGTTAGTATAAGCTTACCATTATTGGGGTCATTCGAGTCTTCAACGCGTAAGAATTTTCTACCGTATATTGCTCCATATCTATCACCTTCCGATGCATAGATGAATGTGTTGTCAAATCCCCCAAGTGTTATGCGTTTAGATTCTGGATGCAATTCAATAATCTTATTGATGTTTTTGGAAACGTTAGCATTTAAATTCCATCTGAAATGCTCTTTTCTTATTACTTCTGCATTTAATGTTATTTCAAATCCTTCATTCAATATGTTACCAGCATTAGCTTTGAAAGATTGATAACCCGAAAGATTATTCATTGGAATATTAATCAGCTGATTGGTGGAGTTGTTTTTATAATAGGTCAAATCAAGTCCGAGCCTATTGTTAAGAAATCTTGTCTCTAAACCTACTTCAATTGATTTTTGCAGCTCATTAACCACTCTGTCATTATAAAGAACATCCTGTTTCGACGCAGTTGTATTATTATTTGGATCATTTCCGATCCTATAAGTATTATACAGTTGATAAGGCTCCATATCCCGCCCTGTCTGTGCGTAAGAAGCTCTAATTTTTGCAAAGCTGAACCAAGCTGGCATGCTGCCTGATTTATTAATTAAATCGGAAATAACCAACGATGTGCTAATCGATGGGTAAAAATAGCTGTTCAGATCTGGATGTAATGTTGATGTCCAGTCATTCCTTCCTGTTAAGCTGACATACCAAAAGTTGTCATAATTAATATCGATATTCCCATAGAAAGAGTTTATTTGCTTTTTGCTAATACTCTCGGTGAAGCTCGGATTTCCGATATTATTATTTATTGCGAATAGATTGGGAACTCTTAAATTGCCAGCACCAGCACTTAAAGATGTACGGTTACGATCCATAATCTGTCCGTAAATTGCTGCGCTACCACCCCATTTTCCAAAAAGATTATCTTTTCTAGCCTGTAAACTTACGATGTAGTTGTTTTCATAAAACTTGTCGGTTCCTGTACCATAAGAATTGTTAATATGTGAGCCTGTATAGGTCTTATTCTCATTTTTAGTTGAATAATTATCGGATCCAACACGCACATCTGCACTTAACCAGTCATTAAAGTCGTATTTAACCGTGGCATTCATGAGATAACGATCACGGGTGTCGCGACTTAGTTTATTATTCGCAGCCCAATAAGGATTTATTCCTGAAGTTTCAAGATACCATTTTTGTGGGACACCCAATTCATCCATTCCGTCTTTAAATTGAGTAATATCTAATGTTCTAGGAAAGGTTAATAATTGGCCATAATAGTTACCTGGATTTGATCCGCCGACAGCTCTGTTGTACGCCATATTGCGCATATACTGTACTTTAATGTCCGTAGTCCATTGATTGCGTTGACCGAATTTCGCATTTACGCGGTTTATTAAATTTAAACGGTTTAATTTCTGGCCAGGAGATTTGCTATTATCATGCAAGTAAGTAGCAGAGGTATAAAGATTGACTTTATCTGATATGGCCTGTTGGAAATTAATGTTTTGCGTAGTATTGAAACCTGTTTTAAAGAAATTTCCAATATTATCATACGCTTTTAGCGTAGTTTTAGAACCATCCCATAGTTCAACTTCCTGACCTGTTATTTTCTCTCCCCAAGAACTCGTAGCGAGCTTTCCATATACTCCTCCCTCACCCTGAGAAAAGTTACTTTGCAGCTTTGGAGTCATAAAAATATTCTCAATACCAGTAATGGTTGAATAGGAGATACCAACACCATCTTTCGCTTTACCGCTTTTGGTTGTAATCAAGATAACACCATTTGAAGCCCGTGATCCATAAAGTGCTGATGCGGCACCACCTTTCAAGACCGACATACTTTCGATATCTTCAGGGTTCAAATCTCCGAGACCACCGCCCATATCTGCTGACGGATTCCAGAAATCGTTATTTGAGGCACCGACAAAGTTATCCATGGGTACCCCATCCACAACGATCAAGGGTTGATTATCTCCAGTGATCGAGTTAAATCCACGAAGAATAATTTTAGATGAGGAGGACGGTCCACCGGATCCTTTTACTACCTGAAGACTAGATACTTTACCTGCTAAAGCATTAGCAATATTATTTTCACGAGCATCTGTCAATGCTGTACCTTGTATGTCCTGAAAAGAATACCCCAAACTCCTTTTCTCACGTTTTACCCCCATCGCTGTGACAACAACTTCACCTAAGGTGGACTCATCATTTGTTAATGCAACATTAAACGTTTTAGTTGTGCCAACCACAATTTCTTGGGGTTTGTAACCTATTAGAGAAATACGTATTGTTTCACCTTGGGCAGCTTGAATGTTAAATTTTCCATCTGCTCCTGATTGGGTAGCTCGAGTTGTCCCTTTTACAGAGATCGTAGCACCCGATAATGGCCCCTTGGCATCTGAAACTGTTCCAGAAATGCCTTGCTGTGCAAAAAGCGAGGTCGCACTGAAGAGTGTGCACAACGCTAATCCAGCTGTTTTTTTGTAGAATAGACTCATTGTTTAGTGTTTAATTTGTTAATAATTATTTAGTTAGGATCCTGTTGATATGATTTTCTGCAACGATAGCAGTAGTACCCTTTACCTGAGCATGTTTGTTTAATTCCGACATTTGGATTTGTGTGGTCTTTGCGATTTCAGGTATGCAAAACTCGTTGATTGCGATCTGAATTTGCGGATTCAAAATCCGTCCCAATTCGGCGCCTCTACCACTGACTATAATTTGTTTGGGGTTTAAAATGTGAATCAACGTTGAGATTCCTTTCCCCAGCATATAGCCTATCTTTCCGAGATTGTTAATGGCTATTTGGTCACCCACATTGGACGCTTCAATCAAGGCATCGATTTTATTAAGATTGCTCTTGACAAATGTGCTATAGATTGAATATTCGTTTTTCTCTATGTCGTTCTCTGTATTCCGAATTGCCGCATTCAACGAGGCTTCTACCTCTAAGCAACCTCGTTTGCCACAAGAACAGAGCGTATTATTATCAGAAAGCGGGATATGACTAAATTCGCCCGCAAAGCCCGATTCTCCTTTGAATATAACTCCATTAATAATAATTCCTAAGCCAACACCCCAATTTAGGTTGATAATCAACGAATTTTCAATATTTTTTGCCAGGCCAAATTCTTTTTCGGCAAGCGCTATGCAACGCGAATCATTTTCGATTACTGTGGCGACCTTGTACTTTTCCTCTATTTTATTTTTGATCTTATACAGTGGATGAGTAATGGGGTATGACTCATTGACACCAAGTTCCGAATTGACAAAACCTGGCATGCTGAGGCCTATACCAATAAGCCTATCAAGTGTTATGGTAGAGGAAGCTAAGATTCTTTCAACTTCTGAAAGAAGTAAATCGGAAGAATTATCGGATTGTAACTCCAATGGTATATCGCGATGTTCAGCGATTGTATTTTGGCCTAAATCCGTTAATGTGAATGTGGAAAAATATTGATCGGCAGATATAGTCAGTATATAAAAATTCAATGATGGGTTAAGTGCAAACTGTAAGGGGCGCCTTCCCCCGGTGGATTCAGCAAACCCGCATTCGATAATTATCTTTTCCTGCAAAAGGTGATTGATAACCTTTGTGATCGAAGGGGTACTTTTCGAAAGCTTTTTTACCAACTCAGCTATAGAGAGGGCTGTATCAAAATAGAGGTTTTTTAGTATTTCTTTTTCCATTGGTATTTGAAATTCTTCATAAAAGCTGGTTAAACTTTCGTTAAAGATATGTTAAAAAAAATGTAAGTTCAAAATACTTTTTAAAATTATTTAAAAAGTATTTGCCTGATCAAAATATTAAGGCAGATGTTTTGGTAATTGTAACAATTCAGTTAGTAACAACTTTCTTCCCGTTTGTGCCATTTTTATAAATATTGTGCATAAATATGAATTGGGGAATGCCTATATTTACTAGCTAATCACTTAATTTATGATGAAACAACGTTATTATTCCTTGGATGTGTTTCGTGGGGCTACTGTGGCACTGATGATTATGGTAAACAATCCGGGAACATGGGCGCACATGTTTGCACCGCTTAAACATGCAGCCTGGCATGGATGCTCCCCAACAGATCTGGTTTTCCCGTTTTTTCTATTCGCTGTAGGGAATGCGATGTCCTTTGTAATGCCACGGTTGCAAGAAGCTGGTCCAGCAGTCTTTTGGAAAAAAGTGCTTAAACGTACTGTCTTAATTTTTGCAATCGGACTTTTTATTAACTGGTGGCCTTTTATTAAATGGGAGGGGGCAGAGCTGGTTTTTAAGCAATGGGTAGATCCTAATGACCCAAGTCGAGGGATTCGCATCCTTGGTGTATTGCAACGTATCGCCATCGCGTATTGTTTTGCATCTATATTAGCGTATTACTTTAAAGAAAAAACGATTATTTGGATTTCTGCTGGTATACTATTGTTGTACTGGGCTGTTTGTGCACTGGCGGGGGGAGCCGATCCATACAGCTTAGAAGGATGGTTTGGCACCCAATACGATATTGCGATATTGGGTGTGCCGCATATTTACAAAGGAGAAGGTGTTCCGTTTGATCCGGAAGGATTGATGAGTACTTTGCCAGCAATAGTGCAGGTGGTGTTTGGTTATCTGGTCGGTGTGTTTATTAAAAAGCAAGGACAGGTGAGCTGGTTATGGTCAAAGGTCCCCGCTTCAAACGAACCTCATTTTAAGTTATTGTCGGGGATATTTGTTACGGGCTTTATCCTTGTTGTTTTGGCTTGGATCTGGGCACTCGGTTTTCCGATCAATAAAAAGATTTGGACAAGTTCCTATGTGCTTTATACGACAGGGCTTGCTGCAATGACGCTTGGTGGTATGATTTGGTTTATCGAAGTGCAGGGCGCCAAAAATAATTTGACTCAATTTTTTGATGTATTTGGCAAAAACCCATTATTTATATTTGTGTTGAGCGGAATTTTGCCACGTTTTCTAGGTTTATTTCGAATCCCGGATGGTTTAATGGAGGATGGAACACAAAAATATATAGACGCTTTCGGTTGGTTTTACAAATATGTCTGTGCTAAAGCACCTGGTATTCCTGAAGTTGGTTCGTTTGTCTATTCGCTGTGCTTTCTGACACTGATGTGGGTGATTTGCTACTGGTTGGACAAGAAGAAAATCTATGTCAAAGTGTAATGGAAGTGAAGAAGTTAGGAGCGAAATTTGTTCATCTCAAAAAAAACACTACCTTTGCACGCAATTAATTAATTTTTTAACGCTTTAATATTATTCAAGAGATGTATTTAAGTAAAGAGTACAAAGCTGAGATCTTCGCAGAATTTGCTGGATCAGCTACTAACACTGGATCTACAGAAGGTCAAGTTGCTTTATTCACTAAGAGAATTGCTCACTTAACTGAGCATTTGAAAAAGAACAGAAAAGATTTCGGTACACAACGTGCCCTACAAATGTTGGTAGGTAAACGTCGTTCATTATTGGCTTATCTTTACAAAACT
>JAQZAZ010000137.1 GCA_029239355.1 Sphingobacterium sp. | reverse complement strand
CAGGTTTACCTACGTCCGGAAACTGCTCAGGGTATTTTTGTCAATTTCCTGAATGTTCAGAAAACAGGCCGTATGAAAATTCCTTTCGGTATCGCTCAAATTGGAAAAGCCTTCCGTAACGAAGTCATTGCACGTCAGTTTATCATGCGTATGCGTGAATTTGAACAAATGGAAATGCAATTCTTTTGCCGTCCGGGCACTGAGCTGGAATGGTACAATAAGTGGAAAGAAACACGCTTGAAATGGCATTTGGCGTTAGGTTTTGACCCCGCCAACTACCGTTACCACGACCACGATAAATTGGCGCATTATGCAAATGCTGCGGTTGATATTGAATTTAACTTCCCATTCGGATTTAAAGAGGTTGAAGGTATCCACTCCCGTACAGATTTTGACCTCAAACAGCATCAAGAATATTCGAAAAAGAAAATGCAATATTTTGATCCTGAGATCAATCAAAATTACATTCCTTATGTTATCGAAACTTCGATCGGATTGGATCGTCTATTCTTGACAGTTTTATGTAATTCATTGATAACAGAAGATCTTTCTACAGCAGAAAAACAAGATTCTCGTGTTGTATTGAAATTTCCGGCAGCATTGGCGCCGGTGAAAGCCGCAATTTTGCCATTGACCAAAAAAGATGGTTTGCCAGAGAAAGCGCGTGAGATCCTCAACACGCTAAAATTGGATTACAACGTGCAATACGACGAAAAAGACGCAATTGGAAAACGTTATCGCCGTCAAGACGCAATTGGTACGCCAATCTGTATTACAGTTGATTACGATTCGTTGGAAGATAACACAGTAACGATCCGTCACCGTGATACCATGGAGCAGGAACGCGTAGCGATCGCCGACCTTGAACGGATTTTAAATGATTTAGCGGGCTGGAATACCTTGCTAAAAAAACTCCTATAAATTAGATTTGTCTGATGACTGAAAAGGTGTCCTTAAGGACACCTTTTTTATTGCTCTGTTTATTCAATTGGTTAGTTGGTTTTTGCTTTTTAACATCAGTATTCTACCACGACATTATCACGCCACTTTTCATTTTTAATCACCTGAAATCCCTGATCTCCGCTTACACCGTCGACCAGTTTCCCTTTGAATAGCAGCTGTACATTATTTCTAATTTCGCTGCTTAACTCAAATATGCGCACAGTTTCTCCTTTTCTGAAAACACGTAACTCATAGCTGACTGTCTTATTTTCTGGAACGTCACCCATAAATTGATTAAATACAAAATTTTTCGAGCTGCTAGTGAAATTGGGGATAATACGTAAGATGGTCTTATCATCTTGTTCATCTGACGATGTTGCAAAAGGATAATATTGAAAGGTTTTATGCTGCTGTTTGATCTGGATGCTGTCAACAAGCTCCAGTCCCTCGGTATCCGTGCATTCAAATTTCACTTCGCTATAGATACGAGCCATCGTCAACACTCTTTCCATGGATTCTTTCACATCAAAAGTATCACGTACCGCAAATATCGCAGCAGACTGCTCACTGAAAGCATTAGACACCGAAAGACTCCTAAGATCAGTCACTGATGCCGGAATCAATAAGGGGGTACCTGAATTTTTGGATAGTAGACTCAGGTAGTAAGTCCCCATCGGCAAAGCGATATTAAACTTTTCTTTCGCGTTGAGTGTACCCGCCTTCACCAGCAGCTTGGTACTGGCATCGAAGATGTGGTAATACAACTTATCGGGCAAAACGGATTGATCTGTTGTTCCCATAATTTTGACATTGTCCATTTTGAAAGTCCCTGTATTCTCGTTGTAATTATTTCCACCTTCTCTATTGCCCGAAAATAAGGCGATTTTTAACCAGCACCCCTGTGCTGACGTTAGCGGAATAGACGCTAACGACTGTTCCACTGCAAACTTGGCTGAAGTAGCTAAACCAGGTGGATAATGAATGGTATCCGCCAGGTTTTTGAATGTCGCACCTTTATCGGTCGAGTAACTCAGCAGGAAGGCGCGAGGTCCCGTCCCGGAGCTATTGGCGTCAAACGCCAGAGTAGTCATCGCAGTGATACCCGAAACAGGCATCTTGATCAGTATCTCTTTCGCTCCTTTAAAACTAATGCCTTTGCCAGAAACCGGCCATCCCGCTACAAAACTGTAGTCGGTTTTACCATTGTTATAATCAATCACAACAGCATCGTCAAGCGCTGAAGTAGGATCAGCACTACCACTGTCAAAATTCCAATGGTAGAGAAGTTGTCCTGTGGCGCTTTCGCTTTTCAAAGCGCTTTTAGTCTTAGACGATTGTGCTCTCAAGGGGGTGACAATCGTTTCAAAATCCTTGATTTTGAATGTTACTGCATGTGTTTTTTCGTTGTTTTCATCAGGAAGTTTCGAGTTTTTCTTACAGGATGATGCTACGGCTAGAATCACGATGAATAAGCACGAAAAAACTCCCAACGTAAACTGGGATTTCTTTTTCATAATGATGAATGAGTTATAAGTTAACTAACCGGCAGATTAAAATTAACTTATAAATCTTTAGCTTTCAACATCGTCACTAAAAAGTTACTTCTGTACAATCACTCTTACAGGTCGTTTCCCTGTCTACTTTTTGGACATAAACTTTTCGGGAAGTATTGGAACGATCCAGGACTAGTATATTATTTGTTCCGGCCGGACGGACGTATTCGCCATTGAACTCGTCCCAGTCGTAAATTGGTTTACCTTTCTCATCCAACCAAATATAATTATAACGTGAATTTTGTTTTTCCTGTACGCTCAATAGCACCTTATTTTTCTTTTTGTCAATCTTGATGCGGATATCCTTGGGTTTTTCCACTTGCGTAAGTGTTTTCACCAGAATTTCAGCTTGCACGGAGTACTTATCTTTCCAATAGGCAACAACATGATATTTTTTGGATACGGAGAGGTTTCGGACAAAAATATTAGTTCCTGAGCCAATATGTGTACCGGTTGCTGTCTCATACCAGCGATATTCAAGTCCTGCGACAGGCTTTTTGACCGTAAGTACCTGATCGCCCCCAAAACAGGTTTCCAATGTATCCCCCCAGCGATTGGTGGGTTTGGCAAGCGCATTGGATTGAAGTTGATTAAGTTTCCATACAATAGAATCTTTATGGTTCACATAATTTGGGTTGCGGAGCAGACCCGTAGTATCCTGAATACATACTTTCAATTCATTTGCGCCATTATGCAGCATTCCCGGGTCTAAATAAATTGAGTCGATATCATGAGCAATGGCTTCATTATTTAGAAGCCATACCAGCTTAAATGTATTTGGGGACGGTTTTGCTAGGCGCAAAGTAAATTTCTGCACACTGTCCAAGGTCAGCACATTATTTAGTATTGGTTTTACAGCAATAAAGGGACTCGATTTTCGCTTTATTGAAGCCACGAACTGTTCTTGACAAACGGGACAAAACGGGGCCACAAGATATTGCATTTTGCAGTATTCATGCGGTCTGAACCAAGTTGACGGAGATCCTTTCCCGCCATAAGAATAGACACCTACGCCATCTTTTCCAAGCCAATATTTCCAGGGAAGAGTATTTACATCTGCCGTTTGGGAACGGTTGACTGACTCAATAGCATATTGATTGCCTGCCCAATACTCATCAGCCAGCTGCGCAAAAGAATGCCCAATCTCGTGGACAGCGATATCGTTGCTTTTGAAGTTGACCGTTGAGGTGGCCCACTTTCCACCCGATCCGCCATAAAATGGTGAGTTGACCAATATGACCACCTGTGTATAATTTGGGATATGTGTTTTCAATACTTCCTCAATACGGTCATTTTTTTGAGGGACCACGAGACGGTGCAATCCGCCATTGTCAAAGCTACTACCAAAAATTGTATTGGGATGCGTAATCGGGACCGCATGATCTCTGGTGAATTTATTATAGCGTTTTGGATATTTACTGAGATCGGTATCACCATGTACGCAGTCACTCGCTTTACAGTCATGAGTGGCGCCGGATTCTTCGGATACAGTCCGAATAGCAAACACATTAAAGAAATTACCGTATTGTTTAAAAGGCTCTATCGAGAAAAAATAGTTGGTAAACTGCTTGGAATCTGCTGCATAATCTTCCAATTGGTCTTTTGTATAGCCATCACCCAAGATAACCAAGTTCACCATATGGTTAGCTGATCCTTGGTACTGCAGGGTATCAATCTTGAAATGCTGCGATTGGGCTGCTACCGGCAACCAACAGCCAAGTAGTATAAGCACTATAAAAATTAAGCTTTTATTCATCGGAGTAACAATCGTTAGACTTCAAAATTAGGGTTTTCACACCCTTAATTTTTAAACTTTATTGCTGAGTGCTTCTCCGATATTATCCACTGATCCGGATTTTTAGGCCCCTGCTGCGGCCGTCTTTCTGGCAATATCTCAATGTAGCAAGACCTGTGGTTTAATCCCGCATCCGATGTTCCTGCACATATTCGCTGGGGGAATGCTTTGTGATCTTCTTAAATACCCTGTTAAAATTGACCACGTTGTTGAACCCCGTCTTAAATGCAATATTGGAAACGCTTTCAGAGGACTCGTCAATCAGCATTTTACAGGCACGCTCAATCCTAATTTCATTCAGGAAAGTAACATAAGTCTTTCGGGTATGTTTTTTAAAGTACTTACAAAATGCATGTGGCGTCATGTGGGCAACTGCCGCAATATCTTCAAGGGAGATCTTATCGCCAAAATGCTGAAAGGTATATTGAAATATTTCATTGATGCGCAAGCCTTCGGCATCCGAAAATTTCTTCTGAGGAATGCCAGTATACAACGAGGTCCATTGATCGACCTTTTTACTCAAAAAATTGATCAGTTTGACAAAAGATAACAGCCGGTCTATCCCTGCACTTGTATTGATCTGGACAAATTTATCCTTGAGCGCAACGGCATGTTCGGCATCCAGTTTCTTACTGACATTGATATGTTCCAAAAAATATTTGACATCGTCAAATTCAGGAAAATCCAGAAAAGATTTAAAATGCTCATAATCAAAGAAAATATGGATGGCGTGAATGCCATCCTTGATATCCTCCGCTGTTTTAAACATATGCGGTTCATCTGCATCAACGATATAGATTTCATCTTCTTCAAAACTATGCGTAAAGTTGCCGATCATAAAGGTGCCCCGTCCTTTTAGGATATAGGTCAATTGGATCTCTTTATGCCGATGATAATTACTATAGAAGGAGGGCAAGATATCTTCCTGTACGCAAATAGACCCTTGATAAACCACCGGAACTGTAAATTGAACAACTTTCATCGTCTATTGAAATAACAAATATTAAACCGTTAATTCAAATATACCATTTTTTAAGACAATAATCGTTAATTTTTATCCAAAAACTCTTTGACTTTACTGATAAACCGCGGCAACGTGGGATCTTCGCCTGTGAGCGACAAGATTTTGAATGTCTGTGGATCAACCCACAGGTAGCTTGGCGAACGATCTATACCAAAATCATTTTCCATTGTAGTCCGATCATTGGTATTCAAATAATAGTTATGCGGCCCCAATGCAAGGGAGTTACTTGCCTTAATCCACTTGTCTTGATCACTATCTAAGGAAAAATAAATGACTCGCACCCCCATTGTCTTTAATTGTGGCTCTTTTTTACGCATTAAACTAACGTCGGAGAGACTGTATGAGCTCGATGCTTTCCAGAATGCAACGATCAGCATTTTTGCTTTTGAAAATTCAGTCAATGCCAGCGAATCCCGTTGAATATTCATTGGCGTGATGGCAGGAAAGACTGGCATATTCTCGTAAAAATCTTTCACACGGTCTACTTTCTCACGTGCAAATTTATAATATGGGTGTTTCTGTAAAGTCACATCAAACTGTTGAAGCGCGCTATCAAATTTTTTAAAGTTATCCTGATCGACGGAAACATACTTAAAAAAGTAAGGGAGCACCAAAGAGGACCGATGTATACTGTCCAGGATAAAATCAGCATATAATTCTCGAAGGTTATAAGGTTTAATGGCCGACAAGCGTTGTATTTCATCCACCGCTTGCTCGTAGGATCCGTCATTGCGTGCTGCCATGCCTGGAAGCTGACCATTTAATGTACCGATCCTCCCCTTTCGTTTTTCTTCCTTCAATTTTTCTTCCTGTTCACGTTTGTGATATCTTTCTGTAAATTGGATAAAATCTCTTGCATTATCGGATGTTGTCGTCAAGGTACACAGTCCTTGACTCTCCTTTAGATCATAGTCACTATTGCCTTCCAGAAAAAGTGTATAGGGATCTCCTCCATTAATCTGGATCGCATAAAAACCGGTCATAGCCAATTCGCCTTCCAAGGCAAATTGCCCATTCTTCACGCTTGTTTTTGTAAATTGCTGTATTTTGTTCTCAGGGTCTATAAGTGTCACAGGACTTCCTTCGGCTGCAGTTGTCTGGCCAGTTATCTTATAAGCGAATGTTTTCAGCAGCGCTTCTTTTCTTGTCTTATCTGTTTTTTGGGAACAAGCAGCTGCTCCCAGCAAAATAAGTAACCAGCAAAAATAGTTAATGAACTTTATAGTCCTTATATGCTCCGTTTTCAAATATGCGAACATTTCCTTTTTTTCCTTTTATTTTAAGTGCGACAATTTTCCCCTGTTCCCAACGCATATCCACCGTGTAATTACCTCTAGCCTTCAGCCCTTTGACCTGCCCTTTAGCCCAGGCTTTGGGCAAGGCCGGCAGCAGGTGAATATAGCCATTATGGCTTTGGATCAGCATCTCCGCGATACCAGCAGCACCACCAAAGTTGCCATCAATCTGAAACGGCGGATGAGCGCAGAATAAGTTGGGATAGGTTCCCGCACCCACCCCCTGATAGGTTGTCTCACTGACTAAAGCAGGTTTGAGCAGCTGGCGAAGAATCTCCAGCGCGTGATCGCCATCCTGCAATCTTGCCCAAAATAAAATTTTCCAAGCCCTGGACCATCCTGTCCCTTCATCTCCTCTTACTGCCAAAGTCTTGCGCGCAGCTTCAGCCCAAGCAGGAGTCGTTTGTGGCGAGATGAATGCCGCAGGATACAAGCCATAGAGATGGGACACATGGCGGTGTTGGGGCTCAACCTCCTGATAATCTTCGAGCCATTCCATCACACGCCCAGATTTACTGATCACTACAGGTGGTGGAATCTCTTTTAACTTTCCTTTCAAGCTAAATGCAAAACGATCCTTCATAGACAAAATAGAATCTGCCTGAATCACTGCCTGATACAGTTCGCGTACAATCTGATTGTCGATTGTGGGCCCCATCACGACTGCCGCAACCTTTCCGTTGGACATTCGAAACGCATTTTCCGGGGACACAGATGGCGAAGTTACCCACCAACCTGTTTTTGGATCTTGCACTAAGGTATGATCATAAAATTGTGCAGCGCCTTTGAGTATCG
The DNA here is from genome assembly GCA_029239355.1 of Sphingobacterium sp. GTDB lineage: Bacteria > Bacteroidota > Bacteroidia > Sphingobacteriales > Sphingobacteriaceae > Sphingobacterium. The sequence continues at coordinate 4,506 of JAQZAZ010000137.1, read as the reverse complement.
GATAGATTTCTTTCAGATATTCTTTATCACTGGTAAAAAGATAATGCTCCCACAGGTGGTTGCACAACCAGCCTGACGCTGTGCTTGCCCCCCAGGAAGCCTGTTCGCCCGGAGCAGAATAACCCCAAACATTGGTCATCATATAAACGACCCATCCGGGCGCATTATAGTACGCTTTCGCAGTTTGCTCACCTGTTTTTGCTATCCGCTTGATCAATTCGATAAAAGGTTGATGATATTCACTGAGATTATTCACCTCCACTCCCCAGTGATTCATCTGTGCATTGATATTTAAATGGTAATCACCATTCCATGGAGTATTAATCTGATTGGCCCATAAGCCTTGCAAATTTGGCGGAAGTGAATTTGATATTTTTGGTGCCGCACTTGAAATATTCAAATAACGGCCATATTGATAATAAATGCTTGCTAAATCGGGATCCAGTGCCGGATCTTTATAAAAATTAGCAATTCGTTCATTGGTTGGAACATTTGCATTCAATTTATTCCCAAATAGATTCAGTTCGACCCGGTTAAAAGTCTTCTGATAGCTATTCACATGATTACGGTACATTTTAGCTGCATTGGACGAGTGCAAGGCTGAAATGGTCGCTTTTACAGTAGCCAGTGGATCATGTCCATAATAAGACGTGCTCGCAGTGATATAGATAGCAAGGTTGCCTTTCGCCGAAACTTCCAGTACCTGATCCTTTTTATTGACCTGAAGATCCTTGCCCTGTACGTTTAGTAAACTAACAAATTTCAGGTTTTTACTCCCTTTACCATCCGGGAGCGACCCTTCGACCAAAATACCATCATCCAACAGCGTGTAACGGTCGATATGCTCCTTGCGTTCGAAAGAAATACCGACCGTCTGTCTGGCGTCGCTGTTTTGATTCAATTGAATAACACCGACATTCCTGTCAAACGACGTATAATAGGTCCGCTGAATTTTTATGTTCCCAGTACGAAAAGAGGTTTGCGCTGTCGCCGTGGTTAGGTCCAAGGATCTTGTATAGTCCGCTATCGGAGAGGAGGGCAATTGATAGTGCAGGATGAGATCTCCCAGCAACTGATAACAACCATAAGGAACCTCCGCGCCATTTCCAAAGCCGGAGCCTTTTCCTTTGGTGATAAAGGTTTCATTAACCAATTTCTCGGCCTCGTCATTTTTACCTGCTTTCAATAAGTCCTGAATCGCACTGACATTTTTATAGGCCTCATAGTTATTGGGATCTTCTGGACTCCCCGACCACATACTGATCTCATTTAACACGATTTTTTCCTTCTTCGGATTTCCATCCGGCATCATCCCCATTAGCCCGTTGCCCAGTGGCAAAGTTTCTTCCCAGATAACGGCCGGTTTATTGTACCAAAGGCTGAGAGGATTTTGCTGAGCGAACAAAAGCGTGGTCTGACAGATGCAGACCACAAGAAGTGTTAACATTCTATTTTCCATAAAGTTCAAGCTCCGCAATAGTCAGCTCATTTCCTTCAATAAATTGCTTTGGTTCAAATTTTATAAACTTGGCATTGTTGTTCGTTTCAAAAAATACCTGTTGCAAAATTGGATTTGCTTTGATGTTGGAGAATTCGCCCGCCTTAACGCTTGTCCACTTTTTGCCATCTATACTGGTTGAAATTGTATATTTGGTCGGAATACCAGTAGTCTTTTTGTCCTGACGGGGCAGGAAACCAATCCCTGAAATAGGGCCATTCGTTTCAATGACCAAAACCCCGCGGTCTGCTACGGTCGCAAAGGTACTGGGATTAGCATCGGTTATATAGGCATTATCGGTAGAGCTGCCTGTCTTTAACTTAAAACCTGTTTGTTTTTTAAGCTCTTTTGTATTGAAAGTAAAGGATTCGCTATATTCCTTAAATAGGCCGAAGTCACTCAAGGTAATTGCTACAGGAGCATAGATATGCAAGCGTAAATCTGCTGTTGTTGTTGGCTGCTCAAGTTTTAGCAGGCGATTCGCACCAATGCTGGTCGCTCTGGCCAATGGCTTCCAGGCATTGTCTACCTTGTGTTCAATAATAACGCTGTCAATCCGTTGTCCGAGCTTGATATTTTCACGCAATTGGATAAGATCAAATGTCGCCGGTGATTTTAGCTTAATTTCAAGCGTAGCTGAGGTTTTGGCATCATCAGTTGCCCAATAGCTGTAACGGTCATTATCGTTAATCAGGGACGTTGCATATGTTTTAGAATCGCCATTGCGCGTATTGGAAGCCGTAATGGTCGCACCTTTTGCCAGATTTGTCCGGAAAGTTTCTTTGATCTTTTTACCAAAAGCCTGTAGGGATTTCACGTCATTTTCGTGGAGTGTACCTGAAGGCATTGGCGCCAGACCAAGATTCATACAGGCACCTCTACCCACAGATTTAAGGTAGATTTCAAACAGCTGGTTTGGTGTCTTTACACGGCTATCCTGTTCCTGATGATAAAACCATCCCGGACGTTGGGGCACATCACATTCTGCGGGAATCCAATATTTCCCATTCCGGTCGCCCGATTCAGCATTATGCGATTCGGTCGCACCAGGTACAGCCACTTTTCCATTTAAACCTATCGGTGTAAATGTCGCCCAAGAAGTTTCAGCAGCGAAACCATGCTCATTACCGACCCACCGCATATCAGGTCCAATATCCGAGAAAATAACGGCATCGGGCTGAAGTTTACGCACAATAGGCCATGTTTTCTCATGCCATTCATAATAAGTCGTCCGATCTATGATCCTTTTTCCCTCATGTCCGCCATAGTAACCATCACCGCCATTTGCCCCATCGTGCCACGAAGTGAACAAAGGACCATAATTGCTCATCAGTTCGGTCAGCTGCTGCCGATAAGCACTTGCATAAGCCGGCGTTCCATAATGTTCATCATGACGGTCCCAAGCAGACAGGTATACCCCGAATTTCATTCCATTGCGATGTGTCGCTTCCATAAATTCTTTCACCATATCCCCTTTCCCATTCTTCCAAGGGGAGGATGCAATGCTATAAGAAGTTGTTTTGGTCGGCCATAAACAAAATCCATCGTGATGTTTCGCTACACTGATCAAGCCCCTGAAACCACCATCTGCCGCTGCTTTGGCAATTTGATCCGCATTAAATGCCGAAGGATTAAATAGAGAGGGCTCCGCATCTCCGTACCCCCATTCCTTATTTTGAAAAGTTGTCGGTGTATAATGGATCAAACAGTAGGTTTCCATCTCCTGCCATTTCAATTGACGTTCGGTCGGCAAGGCCCCATAAGGTTTTAACGTATCTGGTTTGACTACCGTACCGCTGGAAATTAAGATGGAGGATAACAAGATTGTGAACATATTCTTTATTAAATAAGTACTAGAAAATTAGGTTGTAAAGCCCTAATATAAGAAGTTTTATAAACTTATCCATGTAACATTTGCGCATTGGAACGGATTGGAAACATGTGTAAAATGTGCCTTCTAGCTAAAAAATGACCTTCGCGAATGATATCAATCGATTGATATAAAGTGTTTAGCTATCCTGTAAAATGATCTCCCGCCGCAGTGTAAATGTGTTTTTTTAGTATAATTCTTACAAAGAAGAATTTATTTCATCGCAGGAGTGCAAACAAAAAACACAGGTTTGTTATTAATAGAAAATAAAGAAGTTAGCTGTACTACAGCTACGGGTTGCATGTCATTGGGACTAGACTGGCATGATAATTATAAGCTATAGGGCAGAAAAAGGAATATTTATCTATTATTAAAAATGATTATGAAAGTAAATTTAATGATTTTAGCAGCAGCATTGGCATTTTCGACTGTCGCATGTAATACAGCAGGAAAAAAATCCGAAGCAACGGGAGCGGGCGATACCGCAACATCGGTTCAAAAACCAAGTATGGTGGATAATGCATCTCTGGAAGGAACTTGGGAACTAAAGTCACTCACCACGCCCGAGACAGCAGGGAAAGGGCTCAAAGACCTCTTTAAAGACAAGATTCCTACATTGACTTTCACAACCAAAGACCACAAAGTAGAAGGCAACAATGGCTGTAATGGTATCGGCGGCACTTACGAAAGTGAGAAAGGCAATTCCATTAAAATCGGTGATAAATTGATATCTACGATGATGCACTGTGAAAATGCCGCTTATAACGAATTTATGAATGGTCTAAAGTCAACGACAAACTTTGATGTTAAGGATAATGCGCTAACATTCATTTCCGGCGACATTGTTGTGATGCAATTTGTGAAAAAATAGGGTAATAGCAGCGAACTGCGCTGGCATATAGGCGTCGCTGCCCTTAACGGTTGTAACAAAAAAAGGGGACTTACTGGTCTACTGTAAATCCTGAAAAAAACTGAGTCCAAGGATGTGCTCAGTTTTTTTTATAAAAACACGTTATTTAGCAGCGAAATATACCATATTAAAATTTCATCTCGTAACTTTACACATCATGAAAAAAGATCAATCTAAAATCATACGTGAACAGGTCGATCGTTCAGCACTTCGCGAACATTCGACTCC
>JAQZAZ010000136.1 GCA_029239355.1 Sphingobacterium sp. | reverse complement strand
TTACATGCAGATAGACATATCCTCGACTTGTGCGTTTCGATGTAAGCCAACCCAAACTTAAAACAGTTTTTTAATGAAGATTACCGACCATATCCAGAATGCTAAAGGAAAAACATTGTTTTCTTTTGAGCTATTGCCTCCTGCAAAGGGACAAGGCATCCAAAGTATTTTTAAAACAATGGATGAACTGATGGAATTTAAACCACCGTTTATAGATGTAACTTATCATCGTGAAGATTACATCTATAAAGAACATGCTAGTGGACTTTTAGAGCGCGTATCCTATCGCAAGCGACCAGGGACAGTGGCGATATGCGCTGCTATCATGAATAAATATAAGGTGGATGCGGTCCCTCATCTGATATGTGGTGGCTTTACAAAAGAGGAAACTGAAAATGCTTTGATTGACTTAAACTTTCTAGGTATCGATAATGTATTGGTCTTACGGGGCGACGCGCGCAAAGGAGATGCCGACTTTATTCCAACTGATGGCGGCCATGCGTTTGCGACAGATTTATTGGAACAGGTTGCTGATATGAATAAGGGGAAGTATCTTCACGAAGATATTATTACATCTGAAAAAACCGACTTTTGTATCGGCGTTGCCGGATATCCGGAGAAGCATTTTGAATCTCCTAATTTCAATACCGACTTCAAATACCTGAAGCAGAAAGTCGATATGGGTGCTGAATTTATTGTTACTCAGATGTTTTTTAACGTCGAAAAATATAAGGAATTTGTGACGAAATGTCGGGACAGTGGAATCCATGTACCTATTATCCCAGGCCTCAAGCCATTGACGACAAAAAAACAGTTGGTCACATTGCCAAGAATTTTCCACTTGGATATTCCGGAGGAATTAAGTGACGCTGTAGCAGCATGTAAAACCAACGCTGATGTGCGACAAGTAGGTGAAGAATGGCTTGTTCAACAATGCAAGGAGCTGATCAAATTTGGAGCACCGGTACTGCATTTTTATACCATGAGTAATCCTGGGCCAACGAAAAAAATCGTTGAAAAATTAGCCTAACAATATAAATAGAGCGAGGGAAGAGTCCCTCGCTTTTTTTTGAACCTAGTAGGAATACGTCTATACCTATGTGAAAGAATTCCTATCCATCTAATTGTTGCCCATCGTGTATATGCGGTCGTAGGATGACATCATTTCCCTTTTAAAAAACTGTATTTCACTTTTCGTTATAGAAGCAACTTCTTTAGAAAAATATTTTTAGTAAAATCATGATGTTAAATAGTGTTAATTAACATATTTAAATCGAGATAACTGTTTAATTTAAAGTACTAAAAGATAGACCAATTGGCCTTATGACGTACAATAAATTAAATACCCTATTTGGTTTGGCCTGTGGGCTCGTTGCTACCCTTGTTTACATCGCAACTGTCGAAAAGACCGTAAGCTGGTGGGACTGTGGTGAATTTATAACCTGCGCCTATAAACTTGAGGTTGCACATCAGCCTGGCGCTCCCCTATTTTTACTTATCCAGAATGTTTTCGCTAACTTGGCTCTCGGAAATACAGGTCAGATAGCGTATTGGATGAATATTGGTTCGGCAGTCTGTAGCGGTCTGACTGTGACGTTTTTGTTTTGGACAATAACAGCTATAGCCAAGAAGATTTTAAAGAAGCCACAGCAACCTACTTTTTCTTACTACTTACAGCTGTTCGCAGCAGGTGTGGTGGGGGCAATGGCTTTCAGTTTCAGTGATACGTTCTGGTATTCTGCTGTAGAGTCCGAAGTGTACGCCATGTCCTCGCTTTGTACGGCAGTGGTTTTCTGGGCAATTTTTAAGTGGGAAGCACGTGCAGATCAGGGAGGGAGTGACCGTTGGCTGATTTTTATTGCATTTGTCATGGGGCTTTCGATCGGTGTCCACCTATTGAATCTTCTAGCGATTCCGGCCATCGGCATGGTAGTCTATTTTAAAAGGACTTCGCAGATCAATCTAAAGGGTATTCTAACAGCATTTCTATCGGGCTTGTTGGTCTTGGCAGCGATTCTTTGGGGCGTTATTCAGTGGCTGATCGGTTTTGCTTCCAAAATAGATCTGTTGTTTGTGAATTTGCTCGGATTGGGGTTTGGTTCGGGAATTCTCTCTTTATGCATGCTCGTCGGTGGTGCTATCATATATGGTCTTTTTTATTCGCATAGAAACCGCAAGTATACGTTAAATACGGCCTTATTGATGTTTTGTTTTATTCTGTTTGGTTATAGCTCTTATACCATGGTATTGATTCGGGGAAAAGCAAATCCATCCTTAAATAATAATTCACCTGATAATGTATTTTCTTTTTTGGGCTATTTGGGACGGGAGCAGTATACACGAGAGCCTTTGGTGAAAGGGCCTTATTACGATTCCAAAGCTGTGGACATAGAAAGTAAGATCAGTTATCGGAAAGATGAATCCAATTATACGGCATTTACACAGGTTGATAAGTATGAGTTTGATCGTGAAACCTTTTTCCCACGTATTTATAGTCAGGATGCAAATCATCAAGCCTACTATAGAAGTTATCTCAAATTGAAAGAGGGTGAAAGACCACAATTTTCCGATAATTTTAAGTTTTTCTTTCATTTTCAACTGGGCGAAATGTATGCACGTTACTTCCTGTGGAATTTTGTAGGTAGACAGAACGATAAACAAGGTTATGGAACATATAGCGAGGGGAACTGGATTTCCGGAGTGAAAACCTTGGATAACTGGCGTCTTGGGGGGCAAGATAAGCTTTCGGATTCCCAAAAAAATGACCCAAGTCGAAATACGTACTTTTTCTTGCCTTTATTACTGGGGATAGCAGGGGCGGTTTGGTTATACAAGAAAAGTAAGCCATACACTTTAGTATTGGCGTTATTATTTGTTTTCACCGGTGTAGCGATTGTCGTGTATCTCAACCAAACACCATTACAACCTCGTGAACGTGATTATGCTTATGCCGGATCGTTTTATGCTTTTGCCATCTGGATTGGGCTAGGTGCAATTGCATTGGTACGTTTTTTTAAACGTTTTTTTCATTCCCGTTATGCCTTGGTCACAGGATTATCTTTCGCACTGTTGGGGGGACCGATTATTCTGGCGCAGCAAAACTGGGATGATCATAATCGTTCGGAGAAATCCCTGGCGCGGGATATCGCCCGTAATTATCTTGAAACATGTGCCCCAAATGCCATTTTGTTTACCTACGGCGATCATGATACGTTCCCATTATGGTATTTGCAGGAGGTAGAAGGTGTCCGTCCGGATGTTCGGATTGTTGTATTGAGCTACTTAACCGGAGACTGGTATATGCAGCAGGCAAAGAAACCAACTTATCAGGCAGCAGGATTACCGATTGGTATCCCTGCCGAAAAAACAAAAAAGGGTATTCGTGACTATATTCCATATATAGACAGGGAGTTGAATGAAGCAGTGGATGTTCAGCAATTATTGCAGTTTGTTACTTCCGATAACCCAGATTACAAAGTGCAGTTGAACTCGGGTGATCTGGAGAATTATTTTCCGTCAAAGAAGGTCAAACTGACCATTGACAAAGACGAAATTTTAAAAAAGAAGGCTGTACCAGCTTATTTTCAGCATGCAATTGTCCCCACGATGGAATGGGAAATACCAGGGGATCATTTAACACGTGCGGATCTGACTTTGCTGTCTCTTCTTGAAAATAATCATTGGGATCGACCCATTTATTTTTCGAATATGCTTCCTAGTGATATTAAGTTGGGATTGGATAAGTATCTTGTCAATGAAGGATTCGCTTCAAGGCTGATGCCGGTCGCTGCCACGAATGAACAACAAGCGGCTGGGGAGATAGCAGCTTTGGTCAACTGATAATATTATGCATAAATATAATTGGGGAAATATCAAGAACGCAACTTATCTAGATACCGACTCGTTTCGCTTTTCCAGTATGTATGCCCGGGATATTTTTGGAAAGACAGCCCGTTTGCTGCTAGAAAATGGAAAAGTTAAGCAAGCTGGGCAAGTCGCGAGAAAAGCATATGACCAATTGCCAAATCGTGTTTATTCAATGTCTGATGCAATTAATTATGCGGATATCATTGACAGTCTATATCGCTCTGGGCAAAGTCAGCTGGCAGGAAATGTAGTAGATCGAAATTTGAATTTTGTTGCTCAAAATATGGAATATTTACATCAGTTGGTACGAGATAAGAAAAATCTGAGCTTTGAATGGAACGATATACAGATGGCTCTGGACTCTGTTGACCGTTACCAAACTATTTTATTAGCGGCGAATGATGGCAAGCGGCTGGAACGTGTAGAAGGGCTTCGAAAACAGTACCAGGAATGGTATGGTATAGAATAAGTTGTGTTATGAAACTGCTATTAGAGGGAGTGAGCTAATACAGTGAATATTAATTTGGGGGGTAATTCTTGGAGGCACCTTTTTTGTATCAAAAGGTGCCTCCTTTTTGTACAGGGGACTTAAGCAACTAGAATTTTATGCCGAACCCGATACCCAAAAGAAAGGGGTTTATATCAACTTTTGCCGGTATTGATAAGTTAGAGGCCAAATTGGAAGCATCCACATCGACATCCGTTTTTAAGAGGATATACTTCGCATCCAAATTCAGGAAGTATTTTTCTGACAGTTTGAAATCAATACCAACTTGTGTCGCAAACCCAAAGGCATTGTCATACTTTACGTTCTTGACAGTAGGACCTTCATCTACACTATAGAAAATTGTATAATTTATCCCTGCTCCCACATAGGGTTTAATATTACCTTCTGGAAGAAAATGATATTGTGCTGTCAAGGTCGGAGGCAGGAGCCATACACTGCCCAAATCTACATTTGTTGAGCTGTTTCCACCAATAGCGCTTAAGTCGGATCCAACGGTATTCACCTTGTGCTTCGTTGTTCCTAAGATTAGTTCAGCAGCAATATGCTTTGTAAAGAAGTAAGTGAAGTCCAGTTCCGGAATAAATTTCGTATTAATATCAATATCACCACCAATGGTACTGATATTGGCCGATTCCGTAGGTACTACGGTTACTCCTCTGAGTCGGACCTGCCAACGTTGGTCGGGAATGGTTTGTGCCTGTAAATTTAAGGTACCTAATGTAAGTGCAAGAGCAAAAAATAATAACTTTTTCATATCATTAAGGGTATTTGTTTGCTGTAAAAGTATTTGTTTTGCAGCTTTGGATAAATGACGATAATCAGGTTAAAAATTGAATGAAATGATTTATAGGGTGGTAGAAAAGATGTATCTTTATCATTTTGTTGTTTTCCAGAATGTGGACAAACCGATGTTGTCTGTCTATGTTTATAAAGGAAGGGTAAAGCCAAAATGGGTCTTTATTTTACGATATAAAAAGCAAAAGGTCGGAAACTATTCCGACCTTTTGCTTTTTATATTATGGTTTCCTTAACCATTTTTCTTTACTTCTTTTCCCCATGAATCTTTTAACGTAACTGTACGGTTAAAGACCAGATGTTCTGAAGTCGAATGTGTGTCTAGGGTAAAATAACCCAAACGTATAAATTGATATCCTTTACCAGAAGTGGCATTTGCCAAGTCAGGTTCAATATATGCGCGTTCTACCACGTGTAAACTTGCCGGGTTGATCGATTCTTTGAAGTTCTCAGCTGCTACAGGATTTTCATCATTAAACAATCTATCGTATAATCTCACCTCAGCTTCCTTGGCATGAGGAACGGAAATCCAATGGATGGTTCCTTTTACTTTTAATCCCGATGTATCTTCACCTGATTTGGAATTAGGAACATAGGTACAATGCACTTCTGTTATTTCTCCATTTTCATCTTTGATGAAGTCGTTGCAAGTAACGATATAAGCGTGTTTTAGGCGCACTGAGAGTCCAGGACCCAAGCGGAAGAATTTTTTTGGAGCGTCTTCCATAAAATCTTCACGCTCAATCCACAATTCGTTGGAAAAAGGAATGATACGGGCGCCTTCACCGCCCTCAACTTCGGGATTATTCTCACCGACCAGATCTTCGATCTGACCGTCCGGATAGTTTGTGATCACTAATTTGATCGGATCAAGGACCGCCATTCTACGCCAGGCAGTTTTGTTGAGATCCTCTCGGATACAGAACTCCAATAGGCTGACGTCAATCATGTTTTCACGCTTTTGAACGCCGATCTTATCGCAGAAGTTGCGAATACTCGCCGGAGTGTATCCCCTTCGTCTCAACCCTGAAATTGTAGGCATACGAGGATCGTCCCAGCTTTCAACAAAATTATCGTTGACCAGTTGAAGTAACTTGCGCTTACTCATAACCGTATATGTCATGTTTAAGCGTGCAAATTCATATTGTTTGGACGGGAAAATTTCCAGCTTTTCAATACACCAATCGTAAAGTGGACGATGTGGAATAAATTCAAGTGTACAGATCGAATGTGTGATTTTCTCAATAGAATCAGATTGACCATGGGCAAAATCATACATTGGGTAGATGCACCATTGATTACCCGTCCGATGATGGTGGGCATGTTTGATGCGGTATAATAATGGATCGCGTAGGTGCATATTTGGACTAGCCAAATCTATTTTTGCACGGAGTACTTTCTCACCATCTTTATATTTTCCTGCCCGCATATCTGCGAATAAGTCCAGATTTTCTGTTATAGACCGGTCTCGGTAAGGCGTTGGAATACCCGGTTCTGTCGGAGTACCTTTTGCTGCCGCAATTTCTTCCGCGGTGCTATCGTCCACGTAAGCGAGCCCTTTTTTTATAAGCTCAACAGCGTAGCCGTAAAGTGTTTCAAAATAATCTGAAGTATATAATTCTTCTGCCCACTGGAATCCTAGCCATTGAATATCTTTTTTGATGCTTTCAACATACTCGGTATCCTCAGTGACAGGATTAGTGTCATCAAAACGTAGATTAGTCTGGCCGTTATACTGCTGTGCCAATCCAAAATTCAAACAGATGGATTTGGCGTGACCAATGTGGAGGTAACCATTTGGTTCAGGAGGAAAACGTGTCAATACACGTCCGCCATGTTTTCCTGTACGAAGATCTTCTTCGACAATTTCCTCGATAAAATTTAATGATTTTTCTTCACTCATAGTACAAAGTTAAATATTAGAAGCGAGATATTAGGTAGGAGATGATAGATATTCGGCTTAGCATGAGCAGCTAATCGATCGAAAAATTTTCATTACTGTTGTGCCAGCTGGGGGAGCGCTGACCTGAAATAAAAAAGGGACGAAATTTTCGTCCCTTTTACCGATTCTACTATTTGTAAGCGAACACCTTTCCAAGGGATTCATTGCTTGTAAATGTACAATTTTGATCTATTAATTGACCTGTTCCGATATTGATTACCATACCATGTACGGCAAGTGGCTGTCCGTTTTTCCAAGCATTTTGGATAATGGAAGTGGAACAAAGATTAAAGACTTGTTCTTTGACATTAAGTTCAACTAAGCGGTCTGTCTTCTTTTCGGCATCTTCGATACCATCAATCTCGTCGCTATGTAATCGGTATACATCCTTGATATGCCCCAACCAGTTATCAATAATACCATATTGGTTGCGACTTAAGGATGCTGCCACACCCCCACAGCCATAATGTCCCGCTACAATAACCTGTTTTACTTTTAGCACATTGACTGCGTAATCCAGTACACTCAATAAACTCATATCGGAGTGGATAACCATATTGGCAATGTTACGGTGTACAAAGACCTCACCCGGCTTTGTACCGGTCAATTCATTGGCCGGTACACGGCTGTCTGCACAACCAATCCAAAGAATTTCGGGATTTTGACCTTTTGCAAGTTGTTGAAAACGCCCTGTTGTGTCATTTTTAACAAAGTCCATCCACTCTTGATTTCCTTTTATAATATTGTCAAATCCTGCTTTTAAATCTTTATTTTCCATATACTTTTTAATATCTTTTTCCGCCAAAAGGCATTTTTTCCAATTCTATAATGTTACAAATTTCTAAATTTATTGTTTACTTGTAACAACGTTATTTTTTATATACTACTTGTAAAAGCTCGATTTCCTTGCCTTTACTTTTGGCGTTCTGTTCAAAGTCCTTGATGACTTCGATCACATCTTTGTCGATAAACTTGCTGAACGATCCATCGATACGGATCTTACTGACCGATTTTGGTAAGCTATACAATTTTTGTTGGATAGGAACTTTATTCAGAAATGATACTTCCTCTGCTAATGTGATAACCGCCTTATCCTCTTCGTTATCTTTTTCAATGTTATATTTAAAGGCATTTTTCATATTTGCCCGTAAGATATAGAATGTAGCCACAACGATGCCAATCCCAACACCCATTAATAGATCTGTAAATACGACGGCAATAATAGTGACGAAGAAGGGAATAAATTGATCCAATCCTTTACGATACATTGAAGTAAATAAGGCAGGTTTAGCTAGTTTATATCCTGTATGCAGTAGAATTGCCGCCAAGCATGCCAAAGGGATCATATTTAATAAAGTAGGGATGGCCAATATGGCAACGATCAACCACATGCCATGCAAAATCGCCGACTGTCTTGTTTTCGCTCCTGCGTTTACGTTCGCTGAAGATCTGACGATCACCGATGTCAATGGCAATCCTCCTAAAAAACCGCTGGTCATGTTACCTATTCCTTGCGCAATCAGCTCACGGTTAGTTGGCGTATTGCGTTTATATGGATCTATCTTGTCCACAGCTTCAATGCTCAATAAAGTCTCTAGACTAGCTATAATGGCAATCGTAAAAGCAGCTATCCATACATCTTTATTGACAATCTGTGTAAAATCTGGAAAAGTAAATAGATTAGTAAACTCGGCAAATGATCCTACAATGGGTACAAGGACAAACTGTTTGTCAAGTAGCTGGAATGATGTTCCATTAAATAGGTAGGCCAAAGCAACGCCGACAATAACCACAACCAGTGGTGCCGGTACTTTATTCAATTTAGGGATTGCTGGCCAAAAGATCAGGATCGCTATTGATAGCATACAGATGATAAATGCACCAAAGTTGATCGCTGACGCGAGTGTATCGAAATATGCACCGATACCATGTCCATTGTCCAGTTCAAAGGCGTGCGATTCGACAAGCCCGAGAGCCAATGGAATTTGTTTCATGATAATGGTAATACCGATAGCAGCCAACATACCGACAATAACGGCAGAAGGGAAGTAATTTCCGATCATTCCCGCCTTGAGAATACCTAAAATCACCTGTACCACACCTGCGATGACAACCGCAAGAAGAAACGTTTCATAAGCCCCTAGGCTCTGAATGGCGCCTAAAACAATAACTGTGAGGCCTGCGGCCGGCCCACTTACACTGAGTGGTGATTTACTGATTGAAGCAACAACGATTCCACCAATTACACCAGTCAATAATCCTGCAAACAATGGCGCACCTGAGGCCATTGCTATTCCCAAACATAATGGAAGTGCCACCAAAAACACCACAACACTAGCAGGGAAGTCATATTTTAAGTCTCTTTTCGAAAGTTTCAGAAAAGCCGACGTACGAGTTCCAAACATAAAATTTGTGTTTATCTGTATAATAAATCTTCTTGAATTTGCCTACAGCGATGCTAATGAGTACTTATTTGAAAGCTCATCGTGCTTCTGCACATTGGCATTTTCAGGAAAAAATCAATAAGAAACCGCATACTGGAATTCAGTATGGGATAAGTTAAGTACATCCCAAGAGGATGTATTTATTAACAGTTAGGAGGCGGCGTTGGAACCGTAGGATGGAAAGCTAAAATGCTTTTCTCGTTTTTTAGATAATTCTTTTGTTTTCCTTGGTTCTCAACAATGATGGTTTCGAATACAATGGGTTCGTTTGTCTTTGTATTGAAAAATTTTGAGGCAGTCTCGAGCGTGTCAGTGCTCGCGCCATTATTGTTCTCGATTTCTATTTGTAAAACAATTTGCAGAATAGTATTTTGATCTAAGCTATTCGAAAAAATAGGCGAAATAGAGATGGCCATCTTTGTGAAAAAGATGATCGCACATAAGAATGCTGCCACAAATCTAAATCTCTTATTTAACATTTTTTAGTATCTTTAATGTTATCGTTTACATCGTAAAAATAGCAATTCTATGTTAAATTCAAATTAAAAGTACATAAAAAATGAAATTTGGCACGAAATTGTGACGAAAAGATTATTTTTTGGAAAGTTTTCAAATAGTGTTTATGAATTATAAATATTAAGCCTTATCTATGGCAAACAAAGAACAATTTATCGAGAAAGTTCAAACTTCTTATAACCCTAAGGGTGCTTTTATCTATTTGGGAGCAGGTATATTGAATGGGGAAATTTTAGCGGAGGCGAAAGTCAATCTAGCGCTTAAAATGATGAATCGTCATGGATTGATTGCTGGTGCGACGGGAACAGGTAAAACGCGGACACTGCAATTGATTGCTGAGCAACTATCAGATGCCGCAGTACCTGTATTTATGCTGGATGTAAAAGGCGATCTTTCTGGTCTGGCTGTTCCAGGTGTGACTAATCAAGCATTATTGGATCGTGGTAATGCGGTTGGGATACCCTTTGAACCTGCGAGTTTTCCTGTCGAATTATATTCGCTTTCGGGTAACAAAGGAATTCCGATGCGGATTACAATAGACGATTTTGGACCTGTCTTACTGGGAAGAATCTTGGAGTTGAACGAAACGCAGACCGGGGTTTTGGCCGCTATGTTTAAGTATGCACAGGATCATCAAATGCCATTGATAGACTTTGCGGATACCAAAAAGTTATTAACCTATCTTTCTGACGGTCCTGGAAGCGAGGAGATCAAAAATGATTATGGTAAGATCAGCTCGGCAAGTTCAGGAACGATCTTACGTAAGATCGTCGCTTTGGAACAACAGGGGCTAGCCCATATCTTTGGTGAGAAGGAGTTTGATATCAACGACCTATTCCAGAAAATCGACGGCAAAGGCATTATCAGTTTACTGAACATTTCGGATGTACAAGATCAGCCAGTTCTCTATTCGACATTTTTATTAAGCTTACTTGCCCAATTGTTTAAAAACATGCCCGAAGTAGGGGATTTGGACAAACCAAAATTGGTGTTTTTCTTTGATGAGGCACATCTTCTTTTTAATGGAGCTTCCAAAGCCTTTCTAACACAGGTAGATCAGATTATCCGCCTTATTCGTTCCAAGGGAATCGGTGTGTTTTTCTGTACACAATCTCCCACAGATGTTCCTGAATCTGTATTGGCGCAATTGGGAAACCGTGTACAACATGCTTTGCGAGCCTTTACGCCCAATGATGCCGAAAATTTGAAAAAGACAGTAAGGACCTATCCAAAATCAGACTTCTATGAGATTGACCAAGTGTTAACTTCGCTGGGTACTGGTCAGGCCCTGATTACTGTATTGAATGATAAAGGTATTCCTACTGAGGTTGTAGCCACCCATCTTGTACCTGCCCGCGCGGTAATGGGGCCAGCAGACGATGCGACAGTCAATCAGATTATTAATCAGTCCGACCTAAAGGCAAAGTATCAGGAAAGGCAGGAAAATCGTTCTGCCGCTGAGATGATCGATGATAAAATGCAGGTAGTGCAACAGGAAGAACAGCGTGCTGCGGCAGAAAAAGAAGCCGCGAAAAACGATAGGCCGACGTCGAGAAGGCAAACGCCATTGGAAGCCGCGCAGCGCACAGCGACAACGACACTTGCACGTGAAGGAGTCAAGCTTTTGGGTAAATTAGCAACAGGGTTATTGAACGCATTTTTAAAAAAGAAATAATACGATTTATTGATAATTTCCATTCCGATACGCTATTTTTAGAAACGTATCAGTACTTAGCTAAATTTGCTTTTAAGGGCAAATTTAGCTAAGTTTGGGGACGAAAAGAAAGTTCTATTAACGCAATTTAAATATGAGTAAACCAACCCTTTTGATTTTGGCAGCAGGAATGGCTAGCCGGTATGGTTCTTTAAAAC
>JAQZAZ010000135.1 GCA_029239355.1 Sphingobacterium sp. | reverse complement strand
CCCTACAACTGCTTCATCACCTTCAACACGAATCCATTCGTGATCTTTGGTGTATTTCAATTCTGCTGGAAAATTCATTGTATCTAATTTTTTGATTTTAATGCCGTGAAGTTACAAAATATCTTCAATTGTCAAAAATGATATTCATTATAAGATTTTTGTATTTATTTTTAAGCTATGAATCCTCAAATCGAAAAACTCCATCAGATCGCACAAAAAAAAGAACGTTTTATTATTGGTTTAATGTCCGGGACCTCTTTAGACGGTCTTGATATCGCATTATGCCGTATTGAAAACGCCGGAAAAGCGACCAAAATCAGTCTGGAAAAATTTATTACAATGGACTACGAGGATATTTTTAGAACCAAAGTCCGTGAAATCTTCGCAAAAAGAACCATCGACCAGCAGCTATTTTCAGGCCTTAACGCATACGTAGGTATCAGCCATGCGAACCTGATCAATCAGGCGCTCAAAAGCTGGAATATTTCAGCCGCCCAGATAGACTGTATCGCTAGTCACGGACAAACAGTCTACCACGCACCGAAATCGTTGACGAAAGATCATGATTGGCCAAATAGCACATTGCAGATCGGCGATGGGGATCATATTGCCATGCATACGGGCATAATTACACTTTCAGATTTTAGACAAAAACACATCGCTGCCGGAGGAGAAGGGGCCCCTTTAGCAGCATATGGGGATTACCTTCTTTTTTCACACCCCGTCGAAAACAGATTTTTACTGAATATAGGCGGTATTTCGAATTTCACCTTTATACCGAGTCATCAAAGTCAACTGGAGGCCTATGCAACGGATTTGGGACCGGGAAATACCATGATGAACCAGTATATGAAAGCACATTTTGACCAGGAGATGGACAGAGATGCCCTGATCGCAAAAAAAGGAACCATCAATAACAACCTATTGGAACAGCTCCTGGCCGAAGAATTCTTATCCCTGGAGTTCCCAAAAACAACGGGACCAGAACTGTTCAATCTGGATTATCTAAAAGAGGCTCAAAAACGTTCGGATACGGTAGCGTTGTCAGCCGAAGATGTCATGGCAACACTCAATCGCTTTTCGGCTCAGGCCATAATCAATGGCATACACCGGCAAGCAGCTGGATTAGCAAATGTCTCGGTATATATCAGTGGCGGAGGATTACATAATCCCTTGCTTTTTGACGATATCAAAGCCAATCTGCCCGATTACAAAATAGAAAGCTTCGCCAGCCTGGGGATAGATCCTGATGCCAAGGAGGCCGTTCTCTTTGCTTTATTAGCCAATGAAACCCTCACTGGGGCCAAAACCAATGTGGAACACATTAAAGACTCTCCTGCAGTCTGTATGGGCAAAATTAGCCTACCAGAATAAATTACTCACTGGCTATCGCCTCTTGTAAAAACTCCTTGAATGGTAACATCTTTTTGTAAGATGAGATGATATTATCCAACGCGTTTTTGTGTGAAAGATCGTTGATTGAGAGGGCTTGATCAAGAACAAAACTTTTTAACTTGATAAAATCAATATAGGGATTATCCTCAGTATAACCTACAGGAGCACGTTTCAGCAGATCTTCTTTAAATAGGCTTATTTTTCCGCCATCCAGCAACCCATTCAGAATTTTTGCCAACTTTTCACCACTATAATCAATCTCCTGTCTTATCGCTTCCAGATGTGGCTTCTCCGGCCGCCAATAACCACAGGCAATAAATGAATTTTCAGCACCGATATGAATATAATATTCAGGACCGTGCAGCTTCCTTCCGTCAACAGATATCCCAGCACCGAACCAAGTCTTATAAGGCGTTTTATCATTTGAAAAACGGGTATCTCTATAGATACGGAATAAACATTTATTGGCTTGAATGGACGTGTTTATTTTGGGGTCAAATTCACTCAGCGCAGCTATTAAATCGGTTAGAAAACTCCGGACATCCGCCAATGCAGACTCATATTTCCCGCGGTTCTCTGCAAACCATTCCCTTGAATTATTTTCCTTTAATTCTGTTAAAAAATCAAAGGTAGATTTTTGAATGTGACTCATAATTCTATTAACTGATTAAAATTAAGAAAACGTAAACCAGCGGTGCCGCCAATAGCAGACCATCAAAACGGTCCAGGAAACCACCGTGTCCCGGTAAGATACTGCCGGAGTCCTTGACATGCAGGCTCCTTTTTAACATTGATTCGACCAGATCTCCTAACGTTCCAACAACACTGATGATCATGGCGACAGTAATCCATTGCCATAAAGGCAAGCTTCCAAAATATTTTTCAAGATTTATGGCGACGACTATAGCTAAAATGAAACCGCCAAAAAAACCTTCCCAGGTCTTTTTCGGAGAAATTCGTTCAAACAGTTTATGTTTACCAAAACTCCGGCCGGCAAGATATGCCCCGGTATCGTTGGTCCACAGCAATATTAAAAAGCCTAGGGGAATATAATAATTGAATACGCCATTGATAAAACCCAGTTTTGCGAAAAGAAAGAAGGGAAGTGTCACATAACAAATGCCCAAAAAAGTATAGGCAATATCATTAAAGGGAAAACTCCGCTTTTGAAAAAGTGAAATAATATAGGTCAAGCTGACCAATGGTGTGATAAGCCATAGAAACTTAGCATCCAAAATATTCATGGCTACCATAGACCCCAAACCGAACAGTGTCACGGCTAAGATAATTCCCAAGGCCTTATTAGGCGCACGCTCTTCGGACGATACGATACCATAAAACTCATACAAGCACCACGCGCTCAACAGCGTAAAAAACATACTGTATAAGTATGGGCCGAATAGGGTAGATGCTACCATGACCGCAACAAAAATGACACCGGTTATTGCTCTTGTTTTCATTTTATTGCTCTCCCTCTGCTTCTTCGATCAATCTTACAGCAGCTTCAACCGAGCTTTCGCTAACATACAACTCTATCTTTCCAAACAGATAAGAAGAATCCTGTTTATTTAATACAACAGTCGGAAGACCATTCTCTTCCAGCATTTGTTTCACTATTTCGGCCTGAATAGCATTTGTATACGTCTTAATTTTCTTCCAATCGTTCTCCATGGTTTTCTTTTTGTGTTGACTGATAAAATAAGAATACAAAAATAGCAGTAAAAATGAAGCCCACAACATATATCCACCAAGACTGCATTTCGAATGCATTGATCTCTTCATAACTTTTACCGTTCCTTGTATAATAAAAAGACATCATTGTCGCTCCGGCGTTATTGACAAAATGACCAAAAATAGGCAAGAGAATATTTTTGCTCCATACATACAGATAGCCAAAAAATGCCCCCAGCAACATTCGTGGTATAAATCCAAAAAACTGCAGATGTATGGCACTAAAGACGATAGCGACAACCCAAATAACAACATGGGAATTCGAAACCCACCTTCCCACGATATTTTGAAGGACACCTCGAAATAAAAGTTCCTCGCCTATAGCTGGTATCAACGCCAGAACCACCAGATTAAAAAGAAATCCCATCAAACTTGTTTCTATGATAATTCCCTTGATCAGATCTCCTGATTCTTGCTCGCTGCGTTCCATCCAAGCCTGTACAGATCTCATGTTATCTGGCAACTGTAATGATTCGTTCCAGTGTCCGATTAAACTCATCAGCGGCATAAAAGCGAGCATTGCGAAAAAGATATAAGCAAACTGCTTTGCCTGTGCTGCATATTCTTGTTTAAAATAAATAATCCCATAGCCCTCGCGCGTATGCATTAGATAAGCCGGCACAACAAAGGATCCCAAACTACTCATCAACAACAAAAAGCGCATTTCATTTGCGGAACCATGCATGAGGGTAGCCAATGAAAATACCTGCCCTGTAAATTTATAGTAGAAAAAGAGCATAAGGATACCGATGACCTGTGAGAGAAAGGTAAATCCGATGACCAACAGGACCAGACGCAATAATGATTGAAATGGGGACGTAGTTTGTTCGGGATACATAAATTTTAAATATGCTTTAAAGATAACAATAAAAGCAGGTTACTTTACAAAATCGCTGCAATTCAATAAAACAGCCTAGACTCCACCTGCCAAAAAAAGTAATAAAAAACCTGGACTTGTCTGACACAGTAAAAAATAATTATCAAAATCTAAAAAAACGCTACTAAGATGGTATAAAAAAGGGCCTTGAAGATAATTTTCAAAGCCCTTTTTTCATCGATATTGATTTATTAATTCACCCGTATCGGATCTGCTGGTTTTTGTAGATTTTTGTAAGGATAGGTTTTCATTTCTTCCAATAAAATCTTCACCGTTCTTTCCAGTTGTGGATCACGTCCTTCTAACAGATCCTTCGGCAATTGCTCCACAAATATATCTGGAGCGACACCCTCATTTTCTATAATCCAGTTACCTTTCAGATCGTATACCCCAAAGTTTGGCGAGGTAATACGTCCACCATCCAACAACGGCGGATATCCACTGATACCGACTAAAATCCCCATTGTTGTACGACCGACCAGCTTACCTAGCCCCTTGAAGCGGAACATATAAGGCATCATATCACCTCCCGAACCCGCATTTTCATTTATGATCATTGCCTTTGGCCCGTAAATACCATTGCCTGGAGTCGTAAATCCTTTACCATCACGGATACCCCAGCCGGAAATTAATTCACGCGATAGTAAGTCAATAACATAATCGGCTACCCAGCCACCACCATTGTTTCTTTCGTCCATCAGAAGGGCCTTTTTATCCATCTGGGAGAAATAATAGCGGTTGAAGTAGGTATACCCCTCAGGACCTGTATTTGGCATGTATACATAAGCAATTTGTCCATTGCTTAACTGATCTACTTTCCTGCGGTTACGCTCCACCCATTCCATGCTGCGCAAACTCATTTCGTCTGCAAAGGAAATCGGTTTTATAACGACTTCGCGGGCTCCGACAAGCGATGGTTTGGAATTAATTTTTAACGCCACTTGTTTACCTACAGTATTATCAAATAAACTATAGATATCCTTGTCTTCTGTTAATTCAACACCATTTACAGCGACAATGTAGTCACCTTCTTTGATATTCAATCCGGGCTCCGCCAACGGTGCCTTAAAAGAAGGATTCCATTCCAACCGTGTAAATAACTTTGCGATCTGGTAATATCCATTTTTGATCGTATAGTCGGCCCCTAATACGCCCACTGATACAGATGGACTAGCAGGTTGGTCACCTGGATAAATATAATTGTGTCCAACAACCATTTCGCCCATCATTTCGTTCAATAAATAACCTAAATCAGAACGGTGATTGACAAAAGGGAGAAACTTTTCATATTTGGTTTTCATGGCTTTCCAATCTGCTCCATGCATATTCTCGACATAAAAATAGTCTTTCTGCATGGCCCAAACTTCGTTGAAGATCTGTTTCCATTCTCCGGCGGGATCGACCAATTGTTGGATGCCATCCAATTTTATGACGCCAGCCGTCGGAGACGCAACTTTCTGTCCAGCTGTCACAATATGATAGCCATTCCCTGTCTGATATAACATTTTTTTGCCATCGGCACTGATTACAAAACTACGGGCATTTTCAACCAATGTCTTATTTTCCAGATCTTTGAAATCATAGGCTCCGATGGTACCTCCGCGCTGGTAAGTCAACTGGTTTGGAACCAGTCCATTCAGATTCCAATAGGTACCTACTGGCAAGGGTAAAGCTACAATACGATTTTCGATGCGGTCAAAATCTACCTGAATGGATTTGTCTTCAGGTCTATCCGCCGGAGTTTCCTCCTTTTTATCCTTTTTCGGTGCTTTTTTATCGTTTTCTTTTACACGTGCATTTTTGCTGCTCTCTTTTTCCGCTGGTTTATCGGTTTTATCCTCACGAATCTGCTCTTCATCACTTTCGTTCTTAAAGAAAGAAGGAGTTTTACTCGACAGGATGAAAGCATATACAGCATAGTCAACATTACGTTGTGTAGCTGACATGTGCAGACCAGAATTGGTCAGTCCTGTATTCGTGCTTGCCGTAAAGAAAAGATATTTACCATCCTGTGAGAAAGCAGTGCTACGAACAGAACTCATACCATCAGTAATCTGTTGCGTTTTCTTTGTATCGAGATTGTACATAAAAACAGCCGGTACACCGTTTTCTAACGTGCGTGTAAATGAAATCCATTTTGAATCTGGAGACCAGCTTGATTGAAAATGATTCGAAACCCTGCCGGTTTGGCCACTCAGTTTATCATCCGCAACCTTCACAATAGCCTTCGATGCGATATCAATGTAGTACAGATTGAGGTGAGCGTCGTTATAGAATAACTTCTTCGAATCTGGAGACCAGGTAGGTTCAAAATAAAAATTGGTTTCGCCTAGATTGAAATATAGTGGCTGATCCTTTCCAAACTGATCCACTAACACTAATTGGTAAGCACCATTCTTATCCGAAATATAAGAAACCCATTTTCCATTGGGGGACCAGTCCGGAAAACGTTCGTGTGACCCAGGAGAATTTGATAAATTGCGTGCTTCACCTTTCTCCTTGGGTACGGTGAAGATCTCGCCGCGAGACTCAAATAGCGCACGTTGACCTGTGGGAGATAGGGCAGCGTAACGAATGTCGTCTTTGATATTTTTATAGAAAGGACGCTTAAACATCGCATCCGTGTTTACACTAATGTGTAGGGCAGTTACCTTATTATTGTTAGTTAAGTTTAATGTATTCAATACACCTGCATATTCAAAAATCAATTCATTGTCGTTTCCATTTAGCGAACGTACATCGTAATCTTTGAAATCAGTTAGTTTTTCAACTTTCTTGGACTTGGTATCGTAACTGAAGATGTTTACTATTTTATCCCGATCTGACAGGAAATAAACCTTATTACCTAACCAAAGAGGCTTAACATCGTTGCTTTTTACCTGGGGAATTGCTTCTATTTCCTTAGTCTTTGTATCAAAAATCCAAATGGTAGGTGTACCACCACCTCTATAGCGCTTGAAAGCTACGCGATCCCGCTCTGTCGGATCCGTATTTTTGATATAAGCCCAATAACGGCCATCAGCGGAAGGGCTACCTTGTGTCGCTTCGGGCATCAGTAAAGCTTTGTCCATCCCTAATCGCTGAATAGTAGAACTGTATAATCGCGGGCTTAGTGCATAGGTGAAGTCACGCGATGTTGTATAATAAACTTCATCATTGTTCAGCCAGCCACGTAATACGTCCGAAGAAGGATGATAAGTGATACGTTGGGGTTCGCCACCTTCTATAGGAAGAACGTATACATCTGTATTACCATCATAATTTCCCGTAAAAGCAACTTTCTTCCCGTCAGGAGAGAACATTGGATTTTGTTCGACACCGGGATTTGTTGTGAGCCGTCTTGGGTTTGCACCATTCTTGTCAGCTATCCAGATATCTCCGCCGTATACAAAAGCAATATTACTTGCGCTTATACTTGGGTTTCGAAGCAATAGAGTTTCCTGCGCTTTGACCTGTAGAAATGAAGTTCCGATCAAAAATGCCGCAATCAACTTAAAATGAGTTTTATTCATAAATGTTAAAAGGTTAAAATTAATATGCAAAACTATGATTTTGTTCAGTAATTACTCCACATATCAACTTCATAAAAATATAAAGGTTAAAACTTACCATACAAAGCTACTATTTTGTTTAGTAAATCACTTCGTATATCAACAAAGTTGCATAAAAAAATATAGCGTAAAAAAGCCCTGCTTTTTGGGCAGGGCTTTTTCCTTTTATTGACGATTAAAAACCGTGTTCCTGTTCGATTTCCAATACGATACCTTCGTCCACCAAGACACGACCACAATGTTCGCAGATAATGATTTTCTTACGTTGGCGAATCTCAGATTGCATCTGAGCCGGGATCTTATTGTGACATCCCGAACAGCTATCGCGATCAATCGAAACGACTGCTAAACCATTTTTGAAGGAATTACGTAAGCGGTAGTAAACTTTTACCAAACGTTCTTCGATATTGGCTTCCGCTTCAGCAGCTTTAGCCAATAAAGCATCTTCTTCCTTTTGAGTTTCAGAAGTAATTGTCTCCAACTCTTTCTTTTTGCCCTCTAGTTCGCTTTTGCTGTATTCCAGGTTACCTACCGTGGTATCGTAGTTCTCTGTTTTGTTACGAATCTCGAATTCTGCTTCTTTGATTCTCTTTTCACAAACCTGAATCTCAAGACCCTGGATTTCAATTTCTTTCGAAATAGCGTCGTACTCACGATTATTTTTTACCTCATTTAACTGCGACTCATACTTTTTGATGGCAGCCTGGGCATCCTTAATCATGTTTTTACGCTTAACGATCGAATCTTCTAAATCGTCTAAGTCTGTTCTGATCTTCTCAATACGAGTTTCTAAACCCGCAATCTCATCTTCAAGATCTGCAACTTCCATAGGTAATTCACCACGAACCTGGCGAATTTTATCTATTTTAGTATGTATGGCTTGCAAAAGCCATAGTGCTTTCAATTTTTGTTCTACGGTTTGTTCCATCAACTGTAGTATTTTATAGGATTTGTATCTATTTCTGTTGTCAAGGTTGCAAAGTTAGGAAATTTTTTCGTAATAATGTCGTACAATAATTCCTGCGTAAATTGTTCGCTCTCAAAATGTCCCGTATCTGCAATAACAATTTCACCCTCCGCATCAAAAAATTCATGGTATTTGTAATCAGCTGTTACAAAAAAATCAGCTCCTGATCGCTTTGCCGCACGCAATAGGAAACCGCCTGCACCACCGCAAACAGCAACTCTACTAACCTTTTTTCCGAGAAGCGCTGTATGACGGATAACATTTAAGTTAAGATTCTTCTTCAGGTAACCCAAAAACTCCAACTCATCCATGGGTTCTGATAAATTACCGATCATTCCGGCGCCAATTTCTATCGCAGTATTCTGTAAATCGAAAAGATCGTAAGCAACCTCCTCATAAGGATGTGCTTCATAAAGCGCCAAAAGGAGTTTTCGTTCAATTGAACGTGTATAGATCACTTCAATCCGCGTTTCCTCAACACGTTCTTGCGTTCCTACTTCGCCTATACTAGGTTCGGATCCCGCCAAAGGTCTAAAACTTCCATAACCAGCAGTATTAAAACTGCATTGGTCATAGTGCTTTCCAATTTGGCCCGCTCCGGCATCAAATAGGGCTGTCCTGACTTCCTCTACATGGCTCCTTGGCACAAAAACAACCATCTTGCGCAGTACATTGGGTTTTGATTCCAATATCGCCTGATTAACCAATCCCAGCTTATCCGCTATTTTTGAATTAACTCCTCCAATAACATTATCCAGATTGGTATGTATTGCATACAGGGCAATTTTGTTTTCTATAGCTTTTATGACAGTACGCTCAACATAATTCTTTCCGTTGATTTTTTTTAACCCTTTGAAAACAATGGGATGATGTGAAACAATCAAATTGCACCCTTTTTCGATCGCTTCCTGTACAACTTCCTCCGTACAATCCAACGAAATTAATACTTTGGTAATCTCTTGATCTGCATTGCCGACAATAAGTCCGGCATTATCGTAAGATTCCTGCAAATCCAATGGAGCCAGCTGCTCCAGGTATTGAATAACTGCTTTAATTTTCATCGTTTATAATGACCTCCTTTTCTCGAAATTTATCATGTTCTTCCAAAATTCTACGATTTGCATTAATATTAAACCAATAGTTAGCCAATGTGACAAAGTGCATGATAACAAGCACACCTGAAATGGAAATCGGCAGGGGAATATTCGTAGCCAAATAGATCCAGGAATATAACGATCCTTTCCGAAAGGTTGGATTCTCCTCAACAGCAATCTTACGATCATAGAACTCATTGATGAGCGAATCTCTCAGACGGGAAGCAACCTGAAAATTCCAGTAAATATTGACTAATGGAATGGCAACCAACCAAGATTGATTGGGTGTCATCAATCTATTTTCCACAGCTACCAGGCTTAATGTTCTGCGAATTGTATTCGCAAACAACAACCAAATAATAATGCGTATAAGGATCAGACCTAAGGCTGTATACAGTACTTCGGGTTTACTTAATTCTTTTACTAATTCTTCTTGCGTCATTGGAATATCTTAATCTTATTTATTTTTCCTGTAATAACAAATCTACTAATTCTTTCAGCTTTTTTATTTGCGGGTTGTGATCGCTAATCAATTCAACAGTTTTAAAATGACGCTGCTTTGCTTTCGCATAAAATGGATAAAAGTCATCTTTGTCCATTGCATTATTATCTTCGTAGGTCAAGATGTAAGTCGCCGGAATTTTCTCCCTTTTCGGGTTTCCTAAACTGATTTTATCAGTCATCGTTTTCAAAGGGTGGGGGACATCCCGCGGGAACTTACTCTCATCCTTTACCCAAAATGGAATAATATACCCATCTTTATCAAGTTTTAAAAGGCTATTGCTATCATCTGGTTTAACCATCAAACTCATCACAGATTCTTGATTATCAGGAAAGATGGCATCTAAATAAACCAACTTTTTAATTCGATCTGGAAGACTATCTGCTACGCCTGTTATTATCATTCCTCCGTAACTATGGCCGACTAAAACGATATCGCGAAGATCTTCAAATAAGATCGTATTGATCACATCGTTAATGTGAGTCTGCAAACGAATAGTAGTATCCGCTAAATGATAACGTTCTCCAAGGCCGGTTAGTGTGGGTCGATAGGTTTTATGTCCTTCTTTCTCTAATTCATTTGCTGTATTTTTAAATTGCCAAGCACCACCCCAAGCGCCATGCACAATGACATAAGTAGCTGGCTGTGAATAAACACATTTTAAGCTAATAACTAACGAAAAAAACAAGATAAAACAAGCTAATTTACTAAAATTCATTCTATTATATTTAGATTATATTTAAACAAATAGTTCCAACATTATTTCTAAAACTACTCAACAAATTACAATGTTCCAATAAGCATATGCTATTTCGCTGCTGAAAACAGTATATGTAAGTGCTTACTCACAAACCAACAGCCCGCTCCTTTGTTTTTAAACACATATTTTATATTAAATTACCCAGCAGGGTAAGGCAGGGTAGGGGAGAACCCAATAGAACTAATCAGACATACAATAAAAATATGGTTGGTTTTTTATGGTAATCCACTTTTTGTTTTTTCCATTCGGCAATAGTCAGACTCTTTATAGATTCATCAGCAGAAGTCACGTTGCAAGCTACACAGAGCAGAGTATTCGCTTTACATGTTTTCAGAAGATCTTCCAGAAGATGATTGTTTCGGAAAGGTGTTTCAATAAAAATCTGGGTTTGCTTCTCACGCATAGCATACAGTTCAAGATCTTTGATCTTCTTCGTACGCTCATTTTTATCAATAGGTAAATAACCTTGAAAAGCAAACTTCTGTCCACTAAACCCCGAAGCCATAAGTGCCAATAAGATTGAGCTGGGACCAACCAATGGCACCACTTTAATCCCGAGCTGATGCGCACGGGCAACAACAGAAGCACCAGGATCCGCTACTCCTGGACAACCGGCCTCCGACATCAACCCTACATTTTTACCTTGTTTCAAGCCCTCAAAAAAATCATTAATATTTCCTTTGTCCCGTGCATGTTTCCCATAATCATGTATTTTCAATTCACTTTGGGGTATTTTTAAACCTGCAAGCTTTAGAAACTTTCTTGCAGTCTTTTCATTTTCCACGATATATTCGTCCAATGTATTGATTGTTTCAACCAAATAGGGAGTAAAAGACTGGAATGCAGCATCATCGCTCAAAGGAACGGGAATCAAATATAATATACCATTTGCCATATACAAACCTACTAATTAACGGCCATTTGCTTATAGTAATTTTAAACTTAGCATTAAGCAAATCGTTAAAATTGATTAAATTTGCAAATTTTAAACTCATTATTAGTATTTTAGCATAAGTATTTGTTGCAACAATAAACATCATCCAAATGATCACACAAATTACAGAAGGCGTAAAAATCTCG
>JAQZAZ010000134.1 GCA_029239355.1 Sphingobacterium sp. | reverse complement strand
CAATAAAAAACAATTTATCTCAATGAAAAAAGTAGTTTTAGCATTCAGCGGAGGATTAGATACTTCGTTTTGTTGTATTTATCTTACGCAAGATTTAGGTTTGGAGGTTCATTCTGTAGTCGTAAATACAGGTGGTTTTTCGGGTGAAGAATTGAAGAATATTGAAGCACGTGCATACGCATTAGGCGTAAAATCACATACGGCGATTGACGAAACAGAAGACTATTATCGCGAAACTATTAAATACTTGATCTTCGGCAATGTATTGAAAAATGCGACTTATCCATTGTCGGTATCTGCCGAACGTGTATGCCAGGCTACCGCCATTGCAAACTATGCAAAGAAAATCGGTGCTGAATGTGTGGCACATGGTTCCACAGGTGCCGGAAACGACCAAGTGCGTTTTGATATGATTTTCCAAACCCTGATTCCGGGTGTTGAAATCATCACACCTATCCGTGATCTACAGTTATCCCGTGAGGCTGAAATCGAATACTTAAATAAACATGGTGTTGAATATTCGGCAGAAAAAGCTAAGTATTCAATCAATAAAGGTCTTTGGGGTACTTCCGTTGGTGGAGCCGAAACATTGACCTCCAATCAATATCTGCCGGAATCAGCATGGCCTACTCCGGTGACCTCCTCCGAACCCCAACAAATCACGATAGATTTTGATAAAGGCGAGCCGATTGCTTTGAATGGCGAGAACATGTCGTCTGTTAAAGTGATTCAGGAACTTCAAGCTATTGCGCAACCTTATGGTATCGGTCGGGATATCCACGTAGGTGATACAATTATCGGTATCAAAGGACGTGTGGGTTTTGAAGCTGCAGCTTCAGTGATTTTGATTAAGGCACACCACACCTTGGAAAAACATACCTTGACCAAATGGCAATTGTCCTGGAAAGATCAGATTGCTGCTTTCTACGGAAACTATATGCACGAGGGTCAGATGCATGATCCTGTCATGCGTGATATCGAAGCGTTCTTGCAATCATCACAAGAGACCGTCACCGGGCGTGTGACCGTTGAATTGCATCCTTACCGTTTTGTGGTCATTGGCATAGAGTCGGAGCACGATTTAATGTCCAATAAATTTGGTAGCTATGGTGAGATGAACAAAGGTTATACTGGTGAGGATGTAAAAGGCTTCTCCAAAATTTTTGGAAACCAAACAATTATCTGGCATAAAGTAAATCAAAAATAAACCGTGTTTTGGAGTCGGTCCTGTCTTCGCATAATATAATTTGAGGTCGGGATAGGAGTAAATCTCACACCAAACAATAAATTAAAAAAAAATGATAAGAGTAGGCATAGTTGGTTCAGCAGGGTATACGGGTGGCGAATTATTGCGCGTTTTGATCTACCATCCTGAGGTGGAGATCATATTCGCTAATAGTGCTTCCAATGCTGGAAACAAATTATATGAAGTACACAATGATTTATTCGGAGATACTGAGCTGACATTCTCTTCTGATTTTCATTCCGATATTGATGTATTGTTTTTATGCGTTGGGCATGGCGATGCACGCAAATTTTTGGATGCTAATCCAGTTGCGGCATCTGTGAAGATTATTGATCTTTCGCAAGATTATCGTCTTCGCGCAAATACCGCTTATCAAGGACAGCAATTTGTGTACGGACTTCCGGAACTAAACAAAGCAGCGATCAAATCTGCACAGTATATTGCTAATCCGGGATGCTTTGCAACAAATATACAGCTGGCCCTATTGCCGCTGGCAAGTAAAGGATTGTTGCCAGATCAGATTCACGTTAATGCAACTACGGGATCAACAGGAGCGGGTCAGAAACCGGGGGCTACCACACACTTCTCTTGGCGTAACAACAATCTTTCAGCTTATAAATCTTTTGAGCATCAACATTTACAGGAGATTTCAGAATCGCTGGATCAGCTGCAAAAAGGCTTTTTGCCTGCTTCTGAGGGTTCACTGTTGCAACGAGCTGCGGAGAAAATAAATTTTGTTCCACAACGCGGAGATTTTGCGAGGGGAATATTCTCTGCAATTTATGTAGAATCTGATTTAACGGAGGAACAAGCTTACAAGCTGTACGAGGGGTATTATGCAACACATCCATTTACGCATGTCAGCCGTACAAATATTGATCTCAAACAAGTGGTCAACACCAATAAAAGCATTATGCACATTGAGAAACATGGTAATAAACTACTGATCTTAAATGTTACTGATAATTTGTTGAAAGGTGCATCTGGACAAGCCGTTCAAAATATGAACTTGATGTTCGGTCTGGACGAACGTGCCGGATTAAATCTGAAAAGTGTTGGTTTTTAGTTGTTGATGATGTGTTTAATAGTATATGGTAAGCTAGAAGAATAAAACCGTAATAAAATACAGTTATTAACACAGTTGTGCATACTGTGTGAAAAAGTGGAGAATTGAAGTTCTTCACTTTTTTTGTGAAAGGAATTGTCGGTACATAGATCAACGTGACTATTACTATAAATAGAATAGGCTGAGAATGGTACGAGTAAATCTACTTTTCCTATCATTCACCAATTTTGCTGGGCTGCTCCAAAGAAGAGATTATACAGAGTCTCAATTTGGCTTGTAAAAGCTGGATTATGAAGAACCTGAAAATTTGAACACGATAAGTATTCTCTGAATAGCTATCAAAATGGCTACCGAAGTTGGCTTTCATAATAGAGGGAGTTATGGTTATTTTTTTACACAATCGATTGATATAGATTTGGTTTCTTTTCCTGACAATCTAAGTTATATCTTCATGAAAATAATCAAGTTTCCCTGCGTGGTTATCAATCAGTGTTGCAGCTTAGAGCCAGGGCAAGAAAAGTGATTATGGAAGAAGAATTGGACACAACCCATTAAATCATATCCAAATGAAAAGAAAACATTTTATCCAGTACCTCTTTATGGGGGCCTTATCCTGTCTGTCAATACGGAGTGTCGCGCAGACAGCTGGGAAGACCTATGCAGTCCCACTTGCGGGCAATGCTTTTATTACAGCGGGACAGGCGGGCGTTGCGGAGATTTCTGGTCGCAATGGTCTAGTCAAATGGTCCAGGGATAAAGAAGTGACATCGGTTTATTTTAGGGCGCAAAAGGCTGGGAAATTGCTGTTGAAGCTAAAAGCTAAAAGTGAAGGCAACGGTAAATCTAAAATCGAAATCGCTGCATTGGGAAAAAAGGATATTGTGGATGTCGAAGGTGCTGAAATATCGGAAACAGCTCCCTTATTAATTGATGTAAAGTCTCCAGGTTATGTACAGGTCAACTTAAAAGGAATCAGTAAATCGGGACGTAATTTCGCCAACGTAACGGAATTGCTGGTCAGTGGTGATGCTGCATCGGATGGACTTATTTACTCCAATAATCCTGAATACTACTATTGGTCCAGAAGGGGGCCTTCCTGCCATCTAAATTATACAGTACCTACCGAGGGCAATGTCAGTTACTACTATAATGAAGTGACTGTCCCGAAAGGCGAAGATAAAGTTGGATCTTATTTTATGGCGAACGGTTTTGGCGAAGGCTATTTCGGTATACAGGTAAATTCAGAAACGGAACGGCGGATCTTATTTTCCGTTTGGAGCCCCTTTCATACAGATGATCCGAAAAGCATTCCGGACGAGCAAAAAATCCATTTGCTGAAAAAAGGGAAAGATGTGCAGACTGCTGAATTCGGCAATGAAGGGTCTGGCGGACAGAGTTATCGTAAATATTTTTGGACAGCTGGTGTAACGTACAAGTTTCTTTTGAAAGGTGTACCGGATGGAAAAGGAAACACGGACTATACAGCTTGGTTTTTTGTGCCGGAGGAAAATGCCTGGAATGTAATCGCAAGCTTCAAACGGCCGCAAACGAATACTTACCTGAAACGCTTCCACAGTTTCTTGGAGAATTTTATGCCACAGCAAGGCTATTTGGGTAGACAGGTGGAATTTGGTAATCAGTGGTTCTATGATGGACAATGGAAGGCTGTGCAATCCGCTTCGTTCAGTGTTGATAATACTTATCGCGCCAATCAGCGTATTGATGCCATCGGCGGTACAACTAAAAATGGATATTTTCTTAGAAATGGTGGTTTCTTTAATGAAATTGTTAAGCCTGGAAGTAAGTTTGAGTTTGTCAATAAAAACAGCACCCCAAAAATTGATTTTGATAAATTGCCTTGATGACTAAATATGTCCCCGAAAGCCGGATATGTAGTATGAAAAACGAAAGAGTCGCATTTCAGTGCGACTCTTTTTTGTTATGTTATGACCTATTTATTTCTCAACGAGTTTGATATCTCGTTCTATAGATATGTTATCTCCTGTAATGGCATTGCCTTCTTTATCGACTAACGTTAATTTTATCTTATTATTTCCCATTGGCAAACCTTTGATTTCATATGGGCCCCATTTATCCAATGTAAATGTCTGTCCATTGATATCTGCGGTAATCTTATTTCCGTCTGGAGCAATACTAGTGTTAACCAGATAGAAATCCAGGAGTAAATTTTTTGTTTCATCGCCTTTGTATTCGCCTTTAGGACGGGAGTAAAATAGAGATGGCTCTTTGGGCGTTGGCTCCTGTGTCAATTTTCCTGTGGCATCTATATTGAATTTAATCAATTTTGAGGCTTCACTTGTTTTAATGGATTCGTGGTAAGACCGCGACAAAAATGAAAGTAAATAGTGCTCCGAATTTAAAGCCAAAGTAACTGAGTGTTCAGGTTTATATAATGCCGTATAGGGCTTATTATCCAGAATAAAGTGGATATGTTGTCCATCATGTGAGTTGGCCATGTGAGCAGCATGCGCATCTTCTGTCATTTCCGTCAGCTTGAAGTTCTTTACATCATATTTCACGGTAACTTTTGCAGAGTCTGCGCCTACTTTTTCTGCAGTTATGGACGCAATCTCGAGGTTTGCTCCGGGAAATTGTTTTGAATCTGCAATTGGGCTGACAGAAATAGAATCCATTTTTTGTGCAGTGGTCGTATCGGTGTCACCCATGGAATCAGTATGGTCAGCGCCTTTATTGGACGAATTATTACACCCCACAACAACCCCTATCAAAAATGCTATTGCAGCAGTAATGCCTGTAATTCTGTAGTACTTCATAATTTTCTTTATTTAAATTTTGCCGTTCAGTATCTTAGTATAACAACAGTTCAGCGTATTTTGTTTGTAATAATGCTAATACAGCCAGTTTGTGAGCAAACGGTATATAAACAAGAATAATCCCTGTTTATATGCTTTCTCAACATAAAGAGTAAGGTGTTTAATAACCTGTTTATTTGAATAAATAAATATTTTAAAAAAATATTCATATTAGATGTAATGAATCATCAAGTTGAAATGTCTTGATTATGTGGCGAAGGTATGGAAGGGATGCGGTCTAGTTACTACTAAATACTAAAATGAACCAAGAACAATTTAAAAATACCGTTTTCGTCCATAAGGATAAGCTATTTCGCTTTGCGAAACGGATCTTGGTTGATGACGATGAAGCCTTTGATGCTGTGCAAAATGTCATGATGCGGTTGTGGAAATTGAAAGATCAGCTACATCAGTACAAAAATGTCGAAGCATTCTGTATGCAAAGTGTAAAAAATGAAGCATTGAACCGGATTAAAAAAGATAAAGTTAGAACAGACTACATTGATCAATATCAAGTAGTTTCGATGACGGAGAATACGGTTGGAAATACCAAAGAAATTATTCTGGAAATGATCAATTCCCTTCCCGAAAAACAACGTCTGGTTATGCATCTGCGCGATGTGGAAGATTATGATATTGACGAAATCGTTGAAGTATTGGATATGGGGGAGTCGGCAGTTAGAGTCAATTTAATGCGTGCGAGACAGAAGGTAAAAGAACAGTTGACAAAGTTATTCGATTATGAAAGGACGCGAGTTTATTCAGATAAAAAATAGATCCTGTAGTTTCATAATTATACAAAATAAGATAGGTGGTGATGAAAGATAAAAAATTAAAGGAATTAGAAGACAAGTACTTTAATGGCCAGTCGTCGTTAGAGGAAGAAGGCGAGTTGAAAAACTCGGATCATGTTTTTTTTCAAACATTGAATCAAGAAAAGAATGTTAAAATGGACTGGTCCTTTGAGGACTTTGAAAGTCAGATCAATGCGGATAAAAAGCTTATTGTATGGTGGAAATATAGCTGGGTCAAATATGCGGCAGCAGCGGTTCTTTTAATGACCATTGGAATCGCGCTATTCCTGAATCAGGATTCGACGATAGAGGAGCCGGTGTTCGTAGAAAAGAATATGAAAGATTTAAAACCTGTGAAAAATAAGTCTATCGAACATCAAAATACGGAAGCAGCGAATCCCAATCCTAATGATAGGATATTGTCAGATGTAAATCGGAAGGCAATGCAAACAGCGGAAACTTTCAAACGTCCAAAAATTAAAAAACAAGCCAAAGATTGGACAGCGAAGAAGGAAGTAGTGACTGACAATTTGGAATCAGCCACAGGACAGGCTTATCGGGAAGATTATGTTGTCTTAAACGGTATACCAGTTGTGAACGAAGAAGAAGCTGTTGAATTGACGCTGAAGTCTCTGGGTCTTTTGGCAAATAATCTGGAAAATGGTGTAGATAAAGTAATGAATATAAAACAAATGTCAATAACGATTAACTAAAATAATATGAAAGGTTTTTTAATAGTTTGCCTTCTACTTGCAACAAGTATGGCAAATGCACAAATTTCAAAATTGGATAAGCTTTTTGAGCAATATCAAGGAAAGAAAGGTGTAACGACACTTAAGATCGGAGCACCTATGTTCAAGCTGTTGGGTAACTTAAAAATTGACGATGAGGATATGCAGAAAATTACGCCTTTACTCAAAAACGTAAAATCCTTGCGGATGCTGATCGTTGAGGATGGCGAGGACAAAAATTTGACTTCAGTCATTCGGAGTGCAGTCTCCAATCTTAAGTATGAGGAATTGATGACCCTTAATAGTGATGGCGAGGATATCCGTTTTCTGGTTGAAAATATATCCGCAAATTCTGATATTCTCAATAATTTGCTTTTGACAATCAATGGTGATGGCCAAAACTTGTTCATGATTTTGGATGGAGCTATACCGTTGAAGGAAGTGACTGGTTTGGTGAACGAAAATAACAATAAAAAGTAAACATTATGAAAAGATTACTAACATTGTTATGCCTAATTGGAGTGCTTTCTTCATTACAGTCCTGTATCATTAGGAAAGGATCCAATATGGATTACGTGAGAGGATCCAATATTTCAAATAATGCGGAGATTGTTGCCATAAATTTGCCGATGTGGTTAACGAAACCGTTTATCAAAAAAGCATTAAAGGATGATAACGACGAGGAATCACGAGCGATGGCTGCAATCGTCAAAAAATTGAAAAAATTCAGGATGATGACATTATCAAATAATGATCAGGAAAAAAATGCATTGATTTTGGAGGATTACCACAAGTACCTAAAAAAGAATAAATTTGAGGAATTACTGGTGATCAACAGTGAGGGGGAGGAGATATCAGTTAATGCACGCATTGACAAAGATAATGTGATCAGCCGGGTTTCATTATTGGTGCAGGACCAAGGAGATGAAAGTGTGTTTATGGATATCAAAGGTAAATTTTCACTGGATGAACTTATTCAGGGATTGAATAAAATAAAATCGAAGGATAAAAAGCTATCCACTAAATTGGCTGATACCAATAGTGTGATTCAACAGGAACTTTAGCTCAGGCAGAGATTCTTGATTAAATAGCATATAAATGCCCCACGAACTAAAATAGTTTTTGGGGCATTGTTATATTATACTTTCCTTTTATGCCCGAAAGACAATATCTAGGGCATCAAAAATATGCTTCTTGGCAGTATTTAAATCCGCGTTGGTATGTGCGGCTGAAACAAAACCAACTTCATAACCCGAAGGGCCGAAATAGACCCCTCTATTCAGGAGTTCGCGGTGCATGATTTTATATGATTCCATGGAAGCGGGATCAATTTCACTTGCTTTCTTGATATCCTCTTGCTCTGTAAATGCAAACCAGAAAATAGAGGCAACATGGAATAATTGTACTTGATAGCCTTTTTCTGCGATATAATCACGCATATCCTGTACGAATGCCGCAGTTTTCGCATTTAAGTTTGTATAGAAATCATCTTGCGCCAAAATAGTCAAGGCTGCAATACCAGCCGCCATGGCCACAGGATTTCCTGACAAGGTGCCAGCTTGATAAACGGCACCATCAGGTGATATACAGGCCATAAGTTCTTTGGATGCTCCATAGGCTCCCACTGGCATTCCGCCACCTATGATCTTACCATATGTGATAATATCAGGCTGGATTTCATAGTAAGCTGAAGCTCCCTCAAAACCAACACGGAATCCGGTGATTACTTCATCCATGATCAGCATGCTGCCATGTTCTTTGGTGATATCACGCAAGAAATGCATATATTCTTTTGATTGCATCAACAGCCCATTATTAGCTGGAATTCCCTCGATGATTACTGCGGCAATTTGATCTTTAAATTCAGCAAAAGCAGCTCGTAGTGCGTCTTTGTCATTTAATTCAATGACAATTGTTTCATCTGCAAAAGCTTTAGGTACACCGGCAGAAGATGTTTCTCCAAATGTCACCAAGCCAGATCCAGCTTTTACCAAAAGAGAATCAGAGTGCCCATGATAGCAACCATCAAATTTGATAATCTTATCACGTTTGGTATATCCTCTTGCCAAACGGATCGCTGACATGACAGCTTCAGTACCTGAACTGACAAAACGGATTTTCTCGATAAATCTATTGTTTTCAATAATCAATTCAGCCAGTTGGTTTTCTAATGCAGTCGGTGCGCCAAAACTTAAACCTTTGCCCAATTGTGCTGCTACGGCCTCCCGTACATGATCATTATTATGCCCCAAAATCAATGGCCCCCATGAACAGCAGAAATCGATGAATTCATTGCCATCAGCATCCCAAAGGCGTGCTTTATCACCACGTTCAATAAATAATGGAGTCCCATATACCGATTTAAATGCCCGAACTGGAGAATTCACGCCACCGGGGAAATATTGTTTTGCCTTTTCGAATAATTCAGCAGATTTTGCTCTTGAAATATCAGGTGTTTGCATTGTCAAATTGAAAAGTAAAAATTATCTAAAGATGAGCTCGCTATTGCTCGTTAAAAAGTAGAAAAGAGACACTTGTGAGCCGCAGGCTTCACAACCAAAATCGAAATACTCTTATCTCAATACTAAATACTAATATATCCTTTTTCCAAAACTTCTTTGGAATGGTATGATAAAATTGCTGTTGCGCCTGCACGTCTGAAACCTAACAAAGTTTCCAAGATGACTCGTTCATCTAACCAGCCATTTTGTATGGCTGCTTTTAACATGGCATATTCGCCACTGACATTATACACCGCAATTGGAAGATCAAAATTATCAGCCAGAAGTTTCACGATATCTAAATACGGTAGCCCCGGTTTGACCATCAGGAAATCTGCTCCTTCTTGTGCATCTAGATGTGCCTCGATAAGTGCCTCCTTCGCATTTGCTGGATTCATTTGATAGGTTTTCTTATCCCCATGTTTTGGAGCTGAGCCCAGGGCATCTCTGAATGGTCCATAATACGCCGATGCATATTTGGCGGTATAAGACATTAGAGATACGTTCGTGAAACCATTTTGATCCAACAGCTCACGGATATAACCAATGCGTCCGTCCATCATATCTGATGGTGCGATAATATCGGCCCCAGATTGGGCGTGTGCGAGCGCCATCTTGCCCAATACTTCCAATGTTTCGTCGTTTAGGATCTCGCCATTCTCGACAATTCCATCGTGACCATCGCTGCTGTAAGGATCCATTGCTACATCTGTAACAACACAAGCTTCTGGAAAATTTTTCTTTACGGCTTCAATGGCACGTAAATATAAACTTCCATCACGGTAACTCTCCGTGGCATACTTATCCTTCAATGACTCTTCGATATTTGGAAAAAGATCAAATGAGCGCAAGCCTAATTTAAGGCAACTTTCCACTTCTTTCAATAAA
This sequence comes from Sphingobacterium sp., assembly GCA_029239355.1. Lineage (GTDB taxonomy): Bacteria > Bacteroidota > Bacteroidia > Sphingobacteriales > Sphingobacteriaceae > Sphingobacterium. The sequence goes on along the minus strand of JAQZAZ010000134.1, from coordinate 1,917 downwards.
TTGTCTATTGAATAGCGATAGATACCTGGCATTGATTTAACCTCGGTTTTTTGATTTTGACCATCTACAATAAAAAGTGGAAAAATCAAATTTGACGCGTCTAAACGTGTCTCTTGAATCATGTCGCGAATCACGGCAGATTTACGATTTCTTCTCGGACGTTGTAACATTATATTTAATTTATTTATGATCCAGTAATCCAGTGTTGTTCAATGACAAAGACTATAAATTCTTTTGCCAACTTCTCAATACTTGATACTAACTACTCAATACTATTAATATTCCAGGCCAAAAACAGCTTCTGAGAGACCTATCTCGTCTGGGGAATATGGAAGTGTATAGGGAACATTCATCTCATCAAACTTCGCCCCGGTTGAACGGCCTATACAAATGACCTTTTGCCCTGGCTCTAAAAGATTGTCCGCAAAATAAGCTTCGACATTACTTGGGCTAGTAAATACCAGTACCTCTGCATTGGATGGATCTACGTCCTCCTCCAATACGGTTTCGTAGACAGGAATATTAATGATTTTTGTCTCTGGACTTAATGCTTTCTGAATAGTCTCCAGTGATTCCTTGGCACGTGGAATAAGTACCGTTCCGCCATTTGCCAGTTCGGCAAATTTCTTGGCGATTTCGTCCATGTTAATGCCTTCGCTATCACCGGAAAAATCAGCTACGCGATCGTACTTGCGTAATATTTCTTCTGATCCGCGCCCGATAACGCCTATTTTGGTCTTTTTACTTAATCGGGGCTCTAGATTGAAGAAGTGCTCAATCCCGTTTTTGCTTGAAAATATGATCCAATCCACATGTTTCAGGATAAAAGGGTCCAGTTTATTGATGATCGGAAATATTTTGATCAATGAACGGCCTTCGATTGAAATGTTATGTTTGGCCATCGCTCGGGCGAAGTAAGAATTTTCGTCTACTTCTCTGGAAATAAAGACAGATTGTGGCAACTTACGGTCTTTGGCATATTTGCTAAAAATGCGTTCAGCCAACTGGATCGGATCAGTATCTCTCAAGTATACGCGATCAGGAAAGTCCTCGCTGGTATCAGCAATTGAGGCCCAGGCCTCATATTCATCACCGCTTTTGCGGCAATAACATCCTAATGGTGCGTGACATCCGGCATCAAATTTGTTCAATACAAGACGTTCTACAGCAATGGTTTTCGCTACTTCGTCGTTATTAAGCGGTTTTAACGCTTCAAACAGTTCTTTGTCGACTTCACGAATCTGAATGGCTAATACGCCTTGAGCCGGTGCGGGAATAATTTCGACCGGCGGAATTTCTTCAACATGAAAATCTGTGATATCCATCTCGATACGGCTGATACCAGCTTTTGCCAGCACAATCGCATCGTACTGCTCGTCCCGCAGCTTCTGCATTCTTGTTTGGAGGTTACCTCTTAGATCGTCGAATTCGAGGTCTGGGCGTAAAGCCGATATTTGTGCTTTTCTACGGTTGGAAGATGTTCCGACAGTTGCATTATGTTTTAGGGATAGACGCTTCTTGATATCTACACAATCCTTGTGGATAATCAATAATTCGGAAGGATCCTCCCGTTCGGAAACTGCCGCAATAATCAATCCCGGCGGATTTATTGTAGGTAAATCTTTATGTGAGTGTACCGCTAAATCAATGGCCCCATTTAATAATTCCTCCTCAAGCTCTTTGGTGAAAAATCCCTTACCTTCCAATTTATCCAAACGGAGATGTTGAATAATATCACCTTGAGTTTTGATGACTTTTAACTCTGCTTCTATACCAATTTCCTGTAATCGGTCTTTCACAAAATTTGCCTGCCACATTGCAAGAACACTTCCCCGGGTGCCAATAATTAGTTTTCTATTCACGTTATTTTACTTTACCTATTAAAATGTGTTTAATACCATTTATCGAAGCAAAAAT
>JAQZAZ010000133.1 GCA_029239355.1 Sphingobacterium sp. | reverse complement strand
TGTAATTTCTTCTTTACAATACGACAACAAACTGTATGCAAAAGATTAAATGATAAATGTTAATTTTTGTTAACAAAAACTTAATCTATTCAGCACGAACAGCTTAGTTTTATTTTTACATTCAAAAACAGAGAAACTTTTTATGGCGCAAATTGTTCAACCATTAATACTTTAATTGAACTTCAGTATGAATACTTACAGCATTGGAATCATCGTCGGCAGCTTAAGGAAACAATCCTATAATAGAAAGATAGCAGAGTTCATTCTTGAACAAACTTCTAACAAGTTTAACTATCGTATTCTTGAAGTTGGTGATCTCCCCTTATACAACCAGGATTTTGACGACGAGGGCAATCCGCCCGAGAGTTATATCCGGTTTCGTAAAGAGGTCGCAGCACTGGATGCTATTCTGTTCATTACCCCTGAGTATAATCGCTCTGTTCCTGCTGTACTAAAAAATGCAATAGATGTAGGATCCCGGCCATACGGGAAGAATAAATGGGATGGCAAACCGGGAGCCATCATCTCCTCTTCGACAGGAGCTTATGGTGGTTTCGGTGCAAATCATCATATCCGGCAGTCCTTGGTATTTGTCAATATCTATCCGATGCAGCAACCCGAAGCTTATCTTGGTAATATAAAAGATTGTATCGGCGAGAGTGGAAAAGTTGAATTACAAAAAACAAAAGACTTCCTGCTTGACTTCAAAAAGGCTTTTGAGCACTGGATCATCAGAATAGTACATACAAAAAGCCAAGATTAATCTTGGCTTTTTGTATGTTTATCAATTATTTCTTCCAAACTTAGCTTTGCTCCTCATTTGAATCATAATTCCAGCTCAGCAACTTTTCTTGCAAAATCCGTGATATTTTATTGAAATAGCGTTTCTGCTTGTAGCCCATGACCCATTGAACCCCTTGTACCGCATTGGTACAAAAAATCTCATCCGCTCTTTTCATGATTTCAGCGCTAATTTGTGCCTCCACAACTTCAATCCCTTCAGACCGTGCCATATCCATCACTACCCGTCGCATGACACCTTCGATACATCCCTCAGAAAGCGCAGGCGTATACAATATTTTTTCATAATACACAAAGATATTTGAGGTCAAAGACTCACAAAGGTAGCCTTCTTGGTTTAAGATCAATACATCATCAAAAGCCATCTTTTTCTTATAAATACCCGCCAACACATAAATTTGGGAATTGAGCGATTTTAATTTCGACAAATCACTATAAGGCTTTTTGAACTCACTGTATAAACCTACGATCAAGCCGACTTTCTTATCCCTTAGATTGGGTTCTATGCGCTGTACTTGCAAGACAAATCCCGGTTTGTTTGTCGTTGGGCTATATAGTCCCCCACCCATTCGGAATACAATCATCCGAATGCGAACCTGTTGCCCCAACATATTATTCTTGCGAATCAGCTCTTCTGATCTTGAACGAATAAAAAATTCATCGAAAAGATTTGAATCATCAAGATGTATCAATTCCATTCCCTGCTGTAAGCGCGCTACGTGAAAATTCAGAAAACGGATATCACCATCTTTATACAACATGGTCTCAAACAATCCATCACCATAGCGAAAGCCTCTATTTTCTATACTAAATATTTCCTGTTCTTCCGGCACTACATTGCCATTAAAATTGATATAGTTTGTCGGCATCTTTATTTATTTTCTAAATTTTAATCATTTTCTACAGCCATGGAGTTTGCGGCGTAACCGCGCCACTTTTCTAAAGCTAAACGAAAATCTTCGGGATATGGTACCTCAAAATACATATTTTCTTTTGTAGTTGGATGAATAAATCCTAGTACCTGCGCATGAAGCGCCTGACGCGGAAGTAAGGCGAAACAATTATCCACAAATTGTTTATACTTCGAGAAAACAGTTCCTTTTAGTATCTTATCCCCACCATACATTGCATCGTTAAATAATGGATGGCCAATAAATTGCATATGGGTGCGGATTTGATGCGTACGCCCCGTCTCAAGCTGACATTCGATCAAGGTCACATAACCCAATCGTTCCAGTACTTTGTAATGCGTCACTGACCATCTTCCTTTGTCCTCACTGTCGTACATGGCCATAATACGTCGATCTTTCAAGTGGCGGCCAATGTACCCTGTAATCGTTCCATCTTCCTTCAGATCCCCCCACACCAGGGCAATATATTTACGGGTAATACTATGATCAAAAAATTGTTTGGCCAAAAATGCCATCGATTTTTCATTTTTAGCAATCACCAATAAACCGGATGTATCTTTGTCTATTCGATGTACCAATCCAGGCCGGTCTGAATTCCCCGGTAATTGTGGCAACTGTTGTATATGATAAGTCAATGCATTGACCAATGTACCTGTATAATTATTATAACCTGGATGGACTACCATCCCCGCTTCTTTATTTACAATAAGTACATCGTCATCTTCGTATTTTATGTCTAACGGAATATTTTCGGGGTAAACCTCATTATCTCGTGGTGGATCTGGTAATACCAACGTAATGACATCCTCTGGTCTGACTTTATAGCTCGCCTTGATCTCTTTTCCGTTAACCATGACAGAACCTGCTTCAATGGCATGCTGAATTTTGCTTCTTGTCGCATTTTCCACCCTATTCATCAGATATTTATCAATACGGAGTAAAGCTTGCCCCTTATCCACCTCAATGCGTAGATGTTCAAATAACTCTTGTTCTTCTTGATCTTGCGATCCCATTTGTTCTGTCATGCTACAAAAATAAACCAAATGAAACAATTTTCGTTAAATTTGTTTTCATTTAATGTTATGTTGCCATTCAAAATCCATAGTCCCGAAACAGAAGTCACGCTACCTTTATGGGAAAAAAAGCACATCAAGGTAACACTGAAGCGAGACGACCTGATCCATCCTTTTATTTCGGGCAATAAATGGCGAAAATTAAAGTACAATCTTCAGGAGGCATTGCAGCTCCAAAAAAATCATATCGTTACTTTTGGTGGTGCATGGAGCAATCATTTGCTAGCGACCGCTTGTGCAGGAGCAACATTCCGGCTCAAAACGACAGCTTTCGTCAGAGGTGACGAACAGGTTAATAATCCGGTTCTGACCATGTGCCAATTATTCGGGATGCACCTAATTTATGTGGACCGGGATTCCTATAGGGACAAAGAAAAGCTCTATAGCGACTATTTCGGCCAAGATCCAACGGCCTTCTATGTCCATGAAGGAGGTTATGGCCTGTTGGGAGCCAAAGGCTGTGCCGAACTTGTCGATGAGCTCCAACAGGACTACCAACATATCTTTACTGCCTGTGGTACCGGAACTACGCTTGCCGGAATTGCCAACGCAATTGACAAAAAAGATCTTTTCACCCAGATACACGGGGTACCCGCACTCAAAAATGGCAGCTTTATCAATGATGAAGTTGCTCAACTCTACCCCCATCTTGCTGCACCTATTTTACATCTGGACTATCATTTTGGAGGGTATGCTAAGACTACACCTGAACTCCTTGCATTCACACAGCATTTTATCAGCAGTACAGGGATTATGATCGAGCCTACCTATACCGGAAAATTGCTTTATGCTGTAGATAATCTCATCAAAAAAGATTATTTCACACCAGCAGATCAGCTACTGGTTGTTCATACAGGTGGGCTCACCGGATTACTCGGGATGTACGAACGCTTCGCATTTCATTGATCTAGGTCAATAAATCGGTTATTATGCCCCTAGCAGACATTTTGCTGACATTTTTTTTGTGATTATGTTGTAAGTTTGACCAGTTTAAAAATTAAAACTGATACACAGATGAAACCATCATGATTTATTCAAACCGAGTGAAGCGAGTTCATGAATGCAATCAAAGAACAAATTGTGAAGGAATAATCTCACTGGGGAATGAATAAATCTGATAGCTTCATCACAATTAAAAAACAAATTTATAAAGATGAAAATATTAGCATTTGCAGGAACAAGTAATAAGAATTCTATCAATAAAACTTTTGTAACAAGTACTTCCAAATATTACAAAGAAGCTGATGATAGTGTAGAGCTTCTTGACCTCAATCATTTTGAAATGCCTATTTATTCTTATGATAAGGAAGTAGAATTGGGCATTCCACAATTAGCGCATGATTTTGCAGCAAAAATGGATGCCGCGGATTTCTTGCTTATTTCACTGGCGGAACATAATGGCTCCTATACTTCAGCTTACAAAAACATTGTTGACTGGGTATCACGGATTCCGAATCGCAAAACCTTCAATGGTAAGCCTGTTTTCTTATTAGCTACCTCTCCTGGTCCAATGGGTGGCTCAACTGTACTAAATGCTGCAGTCAATAGAATTACCTGGGATGGTGCTGATATCCTGGACTCATTCTCCCTACCTGAATTCCATAAAAATTTTGAGGAAGGAAAAGGTATTACCAATCCTACTTTGAGAAGCCAACTCGAGGCTAAAGTACGCAAGACTAAACGTGCTCTTGCTGAAAAGTTAACGGTTCAAGGTTAACAAAAGATTAACAAATAACCATTGTAAAAACCTCTTTTAATATGTAAATTCAGAACCTACTAAAAGAGGTTTTTGATATGGCAAAAAAAATATTATTACTTGTTGGAGACTTTGTAGAAGACTACGAAGCGATGGTTCCATTTCAAGCGATGGGATCAATAGGAATAGCAGTTGATGCTATTGCCCCTGACCGAAAAAAGGGCGATGTAGTGCCTACCGCGGTACATGATTTTACAGGTGATCAAACCTATAAGGAACTACGGGGTCATAATTTCGCGATCAATAAGGATTTTGATCAGGTCAACCCTGAAGAATACGATGGACTCTATATTGCAGGTGGCCGTTCAGCGGAATATATCCGTCTTAACCAACGTGTATTGGAAATTACCAGGCATTTCTTTGAAAAGAATAAACCTGTTGCAGCAATATGCCACGGGATTCAGGTATTGACAGCAGCAAAGGTTCTGACAGGGCGTACATTGACAGCCTATGTCGCCGTAGGGCCAGATATTGAATTGGCAGGTGGTATCTGGAAAAATATTCCAGCTGATCAGGCTGTTGTAGATGGAAACCTGGTTACATCTCCTGCTTGGCCAGGACATCAGGCTATTTTAAAAGAATTTTATAAATTATTGGACATAAACATTACTATTTAAGCGTATTTTAATGAAGAAGAATAAAAAGGTGTGGCTTTTAGTCATCCCAATTTTAGTGCTGTTGGGTTTTATTTTAAAAGATACTTTCAATCAGAAAAGTATCGAAGATCTTCCCGGCGGATTTAAAGAGGTAGCCTTTGTCCGAAATGAACAAAATAAAGGTGGAATTATACGCATCTATGCGGTGACAGTGGGTGATGTATTGAATGCAGACTATGCAGGTTGTTTGGAACTTTTGCCCGTCAATGATTATGGCAGTACCACGACTGTATATTTTTTCGATCGTACGGCTCCTTATCCAACAAGCCTGACAATTGATACCCCACATTTTGACGGCAGCAAATATAAGGCGATTCAGATTTCCAAAAAATACGGAAAAAAGAAATAATCAGACACAAGAATGCTATTTACCCCAAAAAGTTTCACACTTTTTGGGGTATTTTTTTTAGACTAGATGAAGAAAAAATAAATTAATAATTCTTTAACACGAAAAAGTTCATTTATCGCACCTAGAGCTATAGTTTTGCTTCTTAAATTTATGTATATTTAGCTATGGCGAAAAAATTTATTCCTAGAGATATCAGCTGGTTAAGCTTTAATGGCAGGGTATTGCAAGAGGCTGCAGATGAGACTGTTCCTTTACCCCTAAGGATCAAATTTTTGGGTATATTTTCCAATAACCTAGATGAATTTTTTCGGGTGCGGGTCGCTGGACTCAAACGTGCAATTGACCTCAAAGACAAAAGTGCTAATCAATCTTTTTATGAAGATCCGCAGTTGATTTTAGAAGAACTCAATATTCGGGTAATCAAACAGCAAAAGAAATTTGATAACACCTGGAACCGAATCCAAAAGGAGATGGCCAAGCAAAATGTCTTTATCAAAACAAGTGAAGAACTAAGCCCGGAACAACAACAATTTATAAGCGAGTATTATCAGGATGATGTAGAATCAAATGTCATCCCTCTGATCCTCGACGATGTCCGTCCAATGCCCTATATTCGTGATAAGAGCCTTTATCTCGGTATTGCCATGGGAAAAAGTGAATGGCAATATGAAACTAAGTTTGCTTTAATTGAAATCCCTACCAGCCAGAACGGACGCTTCGTCCAATTACCTGCACCCAAGGATGAGAAACATATTATTCTTCTCGAAGACGTTATTAAATTCAATCTTCCATTGATATTCTCCTATTTTGGATTTGATGTATTTCATGCCCATGTTTTTAAGGTTACTAAGGATGCTGAGTTTGACATCGACAATGACGTCAATACAACACTGGTCGAGAAGATAAGCAAAGGGGTCAAGAATAGACGGAAAGGAAAACCGACACGCTTTATTTTTGATCAGGATATGAATCTAAAGCTTGTCGAGTTTCTGATCAAAAAACTCAACCTATCAAAAAAAGATAGTATCATACCTGGACAAAAGATCCATAATTTCAAGCATTTTATGGACTTCCCCAATGTGTTTAAGTCCTATCATCAACCACAGGAGAGAACTTCATTTCCGCATCCCTATTTTCAAAATTATGAACGGGTCACCGATACAGTTTTGAAGAAAGATGTTCTGCTCTCCTTTCCTTATCATGAGTTTCGGCCTATTATTGACCTGCTACGTGAAGCAGCAATGGATCCGGATGTAAAAACCATACAGATTACAGCCTATCGCTTGGCATCGAATTCCAAAGTCGCCAATGCATTGATCAATGCAGCACGCAATGGCAAGGAAGTAACGGTCATGCTTGAACTGCGGGCACGATTTGATGAGGAGAATAATCTGGATTGGAAAGAAAAACTAGAATTGGAAGGCATCAAAGTCCTAACAGGAGTTCCCAATAAAAAAGTACATGCCAAATTATGTGTTATCAAAAAGCGGGCTGGCGCAAAAACAATTCAGTATGGCTTTGTCAGCACCGGTAATATCAATGAAAAAACGGCCAAATTATATGGGGACTATTGCCTGTTGACGAGCAATAGAGATGTCATTGCGGATATCAATAAAGTCTTCAATTACCTCAGAAGACCAAAATCAGACCCCGCCGAGATGATCAAAAACTGTAAAAGCTTATTGATCTGTCCAATTGATATGCGCAGGGAATTGCTACATTTTATCGATCTGGAAATCGCAGAAGCTAAAGCTGGTCGAAAAGCAGCTATCATTGTCAAAGTAAACTCGTTGAGTGATAAAGATATGATTAAAAAACTTTATGATGCTGCAACAGCTGGAGTGAAAATAGACCTTATCATCCGTGGGATTTATTGCGCGATGAACCAGAAAACATTTAAATCTCCGATGAATGCAATTTCAATCGTCGATGAATATCTGGAACATGCCCGAGTCATGTATTTCTACAATTCGGGTAAAGAATTAATGTATATCTCCTCGGCGGATTGGATGACACGAAATTTAGATCATCGCATTGAAGCAGCTGTAAAAATCACCAGTAAAAAAATCAAGGAAGATTTAAAGGAAATGCTTTACATTCAACTAACCGATAATGTTAAAGCTCGTATTTTGAACAATTCCCTAAGCAATCACTACGTTGAAAATAAAAAGGAGCCTTGCCGCTCGCAGATCGAGATCTACAACTATTTAAAAAGAAAAATAACAGATCATTAAGTATATTTTCTGACAAGCCTTAGGTATTCATTCCCTGAGGCTTGTCTTTTTCATCTTCTCGCTATTGTTTGCAATACATTTTCAGCTCATAGCCGAATGCTAGAATTGAGCATCAAATTTGTATCTTCATCCTATGAAACTCAACTTCTGTCTATCCATTGGTCTTGCTTTTTTTGCCTTCCAAACGAAAGCCCAACAAAAGATGCCAGCAAACTTCGTCTACGTAAAAGAATTCATCCCGACAATTACCCTCGAAATGCGTTATTTTGGAAGCCATAATTTTACAGGAAAACCTATCCCTGGCTACGAAAAACCCGTTGCGATCCTAACCAAGCGTGCCGCATTAGCCTTACAGCAAGTTGAACAACATCTAAACAATCAAGGCTTGGCATTAAAAATTTTTGATGCCTATCGTCCGCAACGCGCAGTTGATCATTTTAAAGCCTGGTCCTTGGCCACCCAAGATACAATCGCTAAACGGGAGTTCTATCCAGAGCTGGATAAGAAAAACTTATTTAAACTCGGTTTCATTGCGACCAAATCAGGACATAGTCGCGGTAGTACCATCGATTTAACATTGGTCAGTCTTAAAGATCACAAAGAAATAGATATGGGCGGTCCTTTTGATTTCTTTGGTGCCGTCTCTCATCATAACAATACCAAACTAACTGCAAAACAAAAGGAAAACCGCAGGATACTACGTGAAGCTATGGCTAAATTTGGGTTTAAGGCCTACGATAAAGAATGGTGGCACTATACCTTAAAGGATGAGCCCTATCGCAAAACGTATTTTGATTTTATTGTAAAGTAAGCATGTCCTCCATCGATAAACTCATTGACAACAGAGATTTTTTCGCTTTTCACATCAAGGGAAACAAATCCAAACCAGTCTTCAGCCCACAGCAGCAACATGTATTGGCGAATAAGGGCCTTTATTCGCTCTGCCTAATAAAAAAAGGGGAAACCTCTTTTATTATAAATGACGAACGGGTACAAGTTGGACAGCATCACCTGCTCTTGACTCATCCCTCGTCGAAAGTCAATGGAGCATCTGTCACCAAATCTTGGGACTGTGAAGTCTATTTGATTTTCTTTAGTATAGATTTTACGTTTAAATTGGAACTTCAAAAAGACTTTTTTGACTTCACAAAAAAGTCGCTTGCATTGAATAGCAATCATATTTTTTCACTTTCGACATCAGATGCCACAAACCTGTCTAACCTATTCAAGCAGTTTATTCATTACGACAGGCAAGATGGAGACTATATTTTCAAGCCACAGATTATCAAGTCGCTGACGGAAGTATTGTTTTGTGAGATCGCACGTTTAGCCAGCCAAAATATCAAAAATATTCCCGTGGTACCTTCACGGAAAAGAGAAATATTGGCCAATTTCTACTTGCTATTAAAACAATCTTTCCGTCGTGAACATATGGTACAGTTTTACGCTTCAGAATTAGGCATTACACCCAAACACCTCTCGGTGATCACGAAGGAACTCACCGGAAAGCCAGCAATAGAATTGATTCAGAATGTTTTGGTGGAGGAGGCTAAATGTTTGCTCCGTCAGGGGCTTTCGATCGGAGAAATCGCGAAACAGTTACATTTCTCAGATCAGTCTTTTTTTGGAAAATTCTTTAAGCGAAATGTAGGCATATCGCCTAAAGAATTTCGTCAAAAAGCTTGATTAAACAAAATCGTTGAGATCAAAGATGGTACTAAATTGTTTATCTGCGGCAGAAGTATCCTGTAGTTTATCTTCTCCCCAAGTCTGTCCTTTCAGCCATAGCGTCTGACAACCGACAGCCTTTGCTGGAGCCATATCCTTACTATAGGAATCACCCACGACTAAGATCTCAGCAGCAGGCAAACCCATCGCCTCGACACCAAGTGCATAAATTGCAGGATCTGGTTTACGTACCCCCACTACCGCTGACTCGACAACCGCTTTAAAATATGATAAAATCCCAAAATCAGCCAACACAGCTTTTAGATTTCCATAGAAGTTGGATACCATCACAATGGGATATTGGTCGCTCAGAATAGCCAATAATGGTTTTACCTGTGCAACAGTATCTTTGGCAAGAGAATAACCATCAAATGCGATTTTATCAGCCAATTGCATATCCAGATCATAGCCGGCGGCAATAAGATATTCAAACTGTACTTTCAATTTCGCCTCAAGTACTTCCAGGAAATTAAAATCTGATTTGATAATCGGCTGAATCGCCATTTGACGTTCGGCATAGGCGTAGGCTTCTTGAAAGGAATTTAGGTTAACCGGAACTTGATATTTTTCGTAACCGGACCATATCACTGCCCCCCAATGTCCCCCATTTGTATCTAATGTACCACCGTAATCAAAAATAATCCCCTTAATTATAAACTTATCCATTACTATTTCTTTTTAACTAAACTCATCCAACCTAAACCAATCATAATCCAAACAATCTCTCTGATCCTTGTCACAATCCCCATAAAAATACCAACTGAAGCAGGTAAGCCTATGCTCATCACAGCCATCGCCAAACCACCTTCACGAGTCCCTAATTGCATTGGGAAGAAAAATACCAAATTAGCAAATAGAGAGGATCCGGAACTAATGATCATCGCATCAATAAAATCAATGTTGATATCCAGTGCCAGACCGATAAAATAGATCTCAAAACAGCCGACTACCCGGGCAACAAATTCCCAGAAAAGAGCTGTATAAAATCGGTTTCTACGATTTTGAAATAGATTCTTCACCTGTTGGTCAACATCGTTCAATGTTTCGAACTTTGCCTCAAGCAGATTATTTATTTTCTTTCCAACTTAGGGCAAGCGCGACAGGGTCTTTAATAAAGAAACTGTAATTCCTTTTTTATAGAATTTTGTAAACAACCAGGTGCATACGATAGCCATGACAAAAATGACGGCACAGGCAACATCAACCATTGTACTCGCTGGTACAAACCAGAGAATCAGGAAAACTGATACCACCCAAAATAATATATGGGATAGAATGTGCATAACACCATATAACAGAACGGATGAACCTGCTTTTGAACCGCCAACATAATTTTTCAGTTCGATAATGCGGTAAGGTTCTCCCCCTAGCGCCACAAATGGCGTAATGTAATTAATGGCATAACCAGACACAGTCAATTGCAATACTTTCCAGAAAGGAACATTGGTCTGCGGCAATTGCGGCTCCTGAATGATCGCTTTAAAAGCCATGGCATTCATCCAATAAAGAACAGCCCAGCTACCCAATACCGGCAAAAACCACCAACCAATTTTCTCCAAATTCGTCCAAATCTCCTGAACCCCCATTGCATGAATCATATAGGCCAAGGTGCCTATACCAATCAGCATAAAGAGTACTTTATAGATTTTACTCCCCATAAGTTGGATCGTTTGTTAATTTATCAACAAAATAACCACTTACCTTTTCTTGTCTATTACACATATAGATTAAGATCGGGTTTAAAACAAACATATCAAAGAAAAAGTAAATCCACGGTTGACCGATAAACAGCCAAACAAAAAGGAAGATTACCCGTGTATTGAACTGCACAATGTTGGTGTACTTCATCAATGGTTTATTTTTCATTCTGAAATCAACCATCAATTGTTGGGGCAAATCATCTTTGTATCGGGATTTGACGATATGCAATAACTTCTGCAATTTTGGGGATAGCTTTTCCTGATTTCGGGTATAGCCCATATAACCATTCAGCACAAACTTGCTAAAAAAGTTCTTCCGCCAGGACAAGGCATCGTAATCAACTTTCAAATCACGCGTATTATCCAATTCGCTTCCTGCCTTACCTTTGATAAAAAATAGATGGACATTGCGGTAATAGTCAGCCATTGCAGATTGCAACATATGGGACACCCCAGCAAGGATACAAAATACCCACAACCATTCTGGCCAGCCTTCATTGATACTGCGCAAACAGATGGCAATATGGATGGAAGCAAACCAAAAATCGCCTGCAAAGCCGTCCAAAATACGACCAAAGCGACTCTTATTATCTGTCATCCGGGCCAACTGTCCATCTGCGCTATCCAAAGAGTTTGCAAAGACCAACAACAGCATTCCGATCACATTAATCCATAGCTCTTGGTAATAAAATAAAATACCGGCCGCAACACCAAAGAAAATACTTATGATCGTCACAGCATTGGGTGTTATCCCAATTTTAGCACATACCTGTGCAATACGAAAACCAATTGGTCTATAAAACCAAATATCTATTTTCTCTTCTGTATCGTTGGATTTTAAAGATTGTTCGAATGCACTCAAATTCTCT
>JAQZAZ010000132.1 GCA_029239355.1 Sphingobacterium sp. | reverse complement strand
AGAATATAAGCAGTTAAATTTACCGGAGATTGGTAAAGAGATTTTGACCCGTTGGGAACAGGAAAAAATATTCGAAAAAAGTATCAATAATCGCCCTGAAAGCAAGTCATATACATTTTTTGAAGGCCCGCCTTCTGCAAATGGCATGCCGGGGATCCATCACGTGATGGCCCGTACGATTAAAGATATCTTCTGTCGTTACAAGACATTGAAAGGCTACCAGGTTAAACGCAAGGGGGGCTGGGACACCCATGGTCTTCCGATTGAACTCGCTGTCGAAAAAGCGCTGGGTATTACCAAAGAAGATATTGGCAAAAAGATTACCGTAGAAGAATATAATGAAGCCTGCCGCAAGGAAGTGATGAAATATACGGATGTCTGGAATGATCTAACCAACAAAATGGGGTATTGGGTAGACCTTGAACATCCTTACATCACTTATAAAAACGAATACATCGAAACGCTATGGTATTTGTTAAAAGAACTATACAAAAAGGGACTATTATACAAAGGCTACACCATTCAGCCTTATTCTCCTGCTGCAGGTACAGGATTGAGTTCCCACGAACTTAATCAACCGGGCACATATAAGGACGTGAAAGACACAACCATCGTTGCAGAATTCCGATTAATCAAAAGCCAGCTTCACCCAGCAATCGAAAAATTGGTTGATGATGAAGCTGAAGATGTGGCGTTCATCGCCTGGACGACCACACCTTGGACATTACCTTCCAATACGGCACTGGTAGTCGGCAAGAAAATAAACTATGTAAAAATCCGTACATTCAACAAGTATACGGGAGCACCTGTATCTGTTGTATTGGCCAAAGATCTGATCAGCAAACATTTTAAAGCTGAAGGTGAAAATGCATCTTTTCAAGATTACAAATTGGGTGATAAAGTAATTCCTTGGGAACTTGCAGCGGAATTTGTCGGCGAGGAACTTGTAGGCTTACGTTACGAGCAATTGTTGCCCTATATCACCAATGAAGATTTACAGGAAAATGCCTTCCGCGTAATTCCTGGTGACTTCGTGACGACCGAAGATGGTACGGGTATCGTACACGCTGCGCCTACTTATGGTGCTGACGACTTCCGAGTAGCGAAAGAACACGGTGTACCCGGTATCCTGGTGAAAGATGAAAACGGAAAAGATGTACCAACCGTAGATCGTACAGGTCGTTTCGTCAATGAAATCACTGACTTCGCCGGCCGCTTTGTAAAAGAGGAATACTACAGCGCTGAAGAACGTGCGAAAGAAGACTTCAAACCCACCGATGTATTGATTTCGATCAAACTGAAAGAGGATAACAAAGCATTTGATGTTAAGAAATACGAGCACACCTATCCTCATTGCTGGCGTACCGATAAACCTGTTTTATACTATCCATTGGATAGCTGGTTTATCCGCACAACTGCTGTAAAAGAAGATTTGGTCGCTTTAAATAAAACAATCAACTGGAAACCGGAAGCTACCGGAACAGGGCGCTTCGGAAACTGGCTGGAAAACCTGGTGGACTGGAACCTTTCGCGTTCTCGCTACTGGGGGACTCCACTACCGATCTGGCGTTCGGAAGATGAGAATGAAGAAGTTTGCATCGGTTCTTTACCAGAACTAAAGTCTTTACTGGAAGCTTCCTTGACTTCAGATGTTTTATCCGCAGAGGAGAAAGCAAAGAATCAGGCCTACTTGGATAAATTTGATACAGAACAGCTGGATCTACACCGCCCTTATGTTGATGACATCGTACTTGTTTCGGATGCCGGTCAAAAATTATTCCGCGAGCCGGACTTAATTGATGTATGGTTTGATTCTGGCGCAATGCCTTATGCACAATGGGGATTGGATCACGAGAAATTAGCCAGAGGTGAAGAGTTTCCATTTAAGGCAGGTTTCAACCACGCTTATCCGGCTGATTTTATCGCTGAAGGTGTAGACCAAACCCGTGGATGGTTCTTTACGCTACATGCGATCTCCACGATGATGTATAAATCGGTCTCTTTTAAAAACGTTGTCTCCAACGGCCTAGTATTGGATAAGAACGGAAATAAGATGTCCAAACGTCTGGGCAATGGTGTTGATCCTTTCTCGACGATCGATCAATATAGTGCTGATGCTACTCGTTGGTATATGATCAGCAATGCTGCTCCTTGGGACAACTTAAAGTTCAACATGGAGGGATTGGATGAGGTACGCCGTAAGTTCTTCGGTACGCTATACAATACCTATGCATTTTTTGCACTTTATGCCAACATTGATAAGTTCTCCTATGCAGAACCAGATATTGCATTAGAAAACCGTCCTGAAATCGACCGCTGGATTATCTCGTTACTAAATTCACTAACGAAAGAAGTGGATGAATATTTGGCGGATTACGAACCGACAAAAGCCGCACGTGCAATCCAAAACTTTGTGGACGAACACTTGAGTAACTGGTACGTTCGTTTGTGCCGTCGTCGTTTCTGGAAAGGAGAATATACCGAAGATAAGATTTCTGCATATCAGACATTATACACTTGTCTGGATACCATTGCGAAATTAATGTCGCCGATATCGCCATTCTTCTCGGATAGACTATTCCTGGATTTGAATACTGCAACCAATAAGGAACAAGTGGAGTCAGTTCACTTAGCCAACTTCCCGGTATACGATGAAAAACTAGTGGATAAAGATCTGGAAGAACGTATGGCCCTGGCGCAGGATATTTCGTCTTTGACACTTTCACTACGTAAGAAAACGTCGATCAATGTGCGTCAGCCATTAAACAAAATCCTCGTTCCTGTATTGGACAGTGCTTTCCAAGAGAAGGTGGAGAAAGTAAAAGATTTGATACTTTCTGAAACAAACATCAAAGATATAGAGTTCATTACGGATACAACAGGTATTATCAAGAAAAAAATAAAACCAAACTTCAAAGCTCTTGGCGCGAAAGTTGGTAAGGATATGAAGTTAGTCTCTTCAGCTATCCAAATGTTGACTATAGATCAAATAAGCACATTGGAATCAACAGGTGAATTAGCTTTAGCAGGCACACCATATACTATTCTATTGAGCGATGTAGAAATTATAGCAGAGGATGTGGAAGGTTGGCAGGTTGCTAATCTAGGTAAATTGACTGTGGCATTGGATGTCCATATCACGGAAGAATTGAAGAAAGAAGGTTTATCGAGAGAATTGATCAACCGTTTACAAAATTTACGGAAAGAAAAAGGGCTTGAAGTGACGGATAGAATTAACGTAAAGTTAACAGCTACCCCGGAAGTGATCAATGCAGCGAAAGAAAATTTATCTTATATTTGCACCGAAATTCTCGCCGATTCATTGGTATTTGAAAATTCACTAACTGAAGGAGAGACCATCGAGATCGATGGCAAAGAACTTAAGGCATTAATCCAAAAAAAATAAATTATGGCAAACAACAACGAGAAAACACGCTATAGCGATTCAGAATTACAAGAATTTAAAGATATTATCTTGGACAAGCTTAGAATAGCAAAAGAAGAGCTTTCCTCGTTGACAGCAACGCTTAATAATAGCAATGCGAATGGTACAGACGATACTGCAGGTACGTACAAGACCTTAGAAGATGGCTCTGCAACTTTGGAGAAGGAACAAACCAACCAATTGGCTGCACGTCAAAAGAAGTTTATCGACAACCTGGAAGCAGCGTTGGTGCGCATCGAGAACAAAACGTATGGTATCTGTAGGGAAACTGGAAAACTGATCCAAAAAGAGCGTTTGAAAGCTGTTCCACATACGACGTTGAGCATCGAAGCAAAAAACAAACAATATTAATTTAGGCAAAATATATGGTCTTTGCTCCGGCAAGGACCATTTTTATAGCACAATGAAGGGGTATACGAAACCAGTCGCACTAATTGTCGCGATTCTTTTAATAGACCAATTGTCAAAGATATGGGTTAAGCTCTCCATGACAATCGGACAAAGTCATCATATTTTAGGAAAATTCTTTCAGATCCATTTTATTGAAAATAATGGAATGGCCTACGGAATGGAATTTGGTGGTGATTACGGGAAATTGTTCCTGACCGTGTTTCGGATACTGGCCGTAGCCGGTATCGGGTATGGTCTACATTACATGATCAAAAATAAATACAACCGCGGCTTTATATTAAATGTTGCCTTGATTCTTGCTGGTGCGCTTGGAAATATTATTGATTCGGCGTTCTATGGCGTGATCTTTAGTGAAAGTACCTATTACGAAAAAGCCTCTTTATTTCCAACTGGTGGAGGGTATTCATCCTTTTTGCATGGAAAAGTGGTTGACATGCTTTATTTCCCGCTCATTGAGGGAACTTTCCCTACTTGGGTCCCCTTTTGGGGAGGGGAAGAGTTTTTATTCTTCCGCCCTGTATTCAACATCGCCGATTCTGCGATCTCAGTGGGGGTTGTACTGATCTTATTGTTTCAAAAACGATATTTTAAAACGGAAAAAGAAGAGAAATCGAGTATCCATAGCGAAATCGTTGAAGATTAACGAAATATCTTACAAAGCCTTGTTAATCGCAGGGCTTTTCTTTTACTCCCATCTCACTTCAAAACACTAAAAATGAAAAACATAAGCTTATTCCCGATTATCTGTTTACTTTTTGTGACAAAATTGGCGCAGGCACAACAAATTGAAATTCCGAATTTAAAGAAACATATTTATTACCTGGCCGATGATAAAATGCAAGGTAGAGGAACTGGTAGCAAAGAAGTATTCAAAGCTGCGGATTATATCGAAAAGGAATTCAAAAAATATAAATTGCAACCCAGAGGCGAAAAAGGCTATCGTCAATCTTTTAAAGCAAAGGTTTGGAAAGTAAAAGTGGCTGACAGTATCCGCAATGCAGATAATATTATAGGTTTCATTGATAACGGAGCTGCATTAACAGTTGTTATAGGAGCACATTACGATCATTTGGGCACAGGCAACCAAGGTAGTTCGAAAGATTCCTTAGGTGTTGGCAAAATCCATAATGGCGCAGATGATAATGCATCAGGTACCGCAGGTTTATTGGAACTTGCCCGCTATTTCAGTACCAATAAGGAAAAAGAACCTTATAATTTATTATTTATCGCCTTCGGCGCAGAAGAACTGGGCTTGGTAGGTTCGAAATATTTTACGGAGCACCCCACTCTTCCACTTGAAAAGATCACAGCAATGCTCAATATGGATATGATCGGACGCTACAATCCCGATAATGGACTTGCTGTCATCGGATATGGAACAAGTAGTCAATGGCCAACGATTTTCAAGGATATCCAAGCCCCTATAAAATTCAACTTAAGCAAAGATGGTAATGGTGGATCCGATCAGACTTCGTTTTATAAAAAGAATATTCCAGTATTATTTTTCCATACTGGTGGCCACCCAGACTATCACATGCCTACGGATGATGCAGAAAAGATCGATTATAACGCATTGAAATCTATTCTCGATCTGGAGAAGTCCGTTATCGAGAATGTAATGAAACAGTCTAATAAAATGGACTTTATCTGGACAAACTAAACGCTTAAAAATACCCTGCTTCATTTCTCGATCCTTGTGTACGCGAGTGAACTCCCCGGAAGGACGAATGATGTTACTTTAAGCAGCCTTTAAATCAAAATAGGTATAAAAAAAACAATTATACGCATGAAAAAAATTCTCGTCACAGGTTCCAATGGTTTTTTGGGTCAGAAGGTCATAGACCTGCTTTCTGGAAATGATCTTTATGAAGTTACAGCCATTTCAAAAGGGCCGAACAGAAATCCCAATCAAGCCGGATATGTATTCTGCCAGGTTGACTTATTGGATCAGGCAATATTAATGGATTTCTTATCCGGCCATACTTTTGATACGATTATCCATACAGCAGCAATGACCAGCGTCGAAGCATGTGAGGCCGATAAAGCGACCTGTCAACTCCTCAATGTTGAACTTGTACAGATATTGGCTAATTACTGCAAACAAAATCAGACGCAATTGATTCATATCTCGACTGATTTTGTTTTTGATGGTAAAAAGACAACTCCTTATCATGAGCTTGATATGCCAAACCCCCAAAGTGAATATGGGAAAAGCAAATATGCCTCAGAGCAAGTGCTCGCACAGTCCTCCTGTCATTATGCAATCTTACGTACAATTTTGGTCTACGGTATCAACGGGGATCCGAATCGTTCCAACCTAGTCCTTTGGGCAAAGGGAAAGCTATCCCAGAAAGAAGCTATAAAAGTGGTTAATGACCAATGGAGAATGCCTACATTTGTAGATGATTTAGCGCATGCCTGTCAATTGGCCATTGAGCGACAAGCTCAGGGGATATTCCATATCTCTGGGGCAGAGTTGATGGCTATTAGCGAAGCGGTTTATAAAATCGCAGATTATTGGAAACTGGACAAAACATTGATTTCGGAGATCAGTGCTGCAAGCATAGGACAAGCGGACAACAGGCCTCGTCAGACAGGTTTTGATCTCAGTAAATCCAAAAATGAACTTGGCTATATACCGACTTCATTTATAAAATCTTTGGAAATAATCGAAAAACACTTCAGAGAATTTAGAAGATAATAATAAAAATAATATGATAGAGAAATTTGCCCGCGAGTCGTACACCGAAATGAACGAACTTGTTCTGCCAAATGATACCAATACGTTTGGAAACCTAATGGGTGGCCGTTTATTATATTGGATGGATATCTGTTCGGCTATTGCAGCACAGAAGCATTGTAGCAATGTGGTTGTTACGGTGTCCGTGGATAATGTTTCTTTTAAGCGTTCGATTAAATTGGGTGAAGTCGTCACTATACAAGCGCAAGTTACCCGTGCATTTAACAGTTCTTTAGAAGTGCGCATGGAAATTTTTGCCTCAAATTTGCCCGAGGGCACACGCGTAAAAACCAATGAGGCATATTATACTTTCGTTGCTGTTGATGCCGACGATAATCCCAAAGCTGTACCGGTATTGGTTCCCGAAACAGAATCAGAACATAAAGCTTACGAGGATGCCCTTCAGCGCAGAGAACTTCGTCTTATTCTGGCGGGTAAATTAAAGCCCGAAAATGCAAAAAAATTAAAAGCACTGGTCAGTCTGTTCAGCCAGAAAAACTAATCTGGCATTGACGTATAAGAAGAAAGCGGTGATATAGACGTATCACCGCTTTCTTCTATGGTTGTAGGCATCTTATAAGCGGTAAAATAGCTGGGTTCCACCGCGTTGCTTTCAAACCGCTACTCTTCGTTGCCTAAGGCTAAGATGCGATCAAATTCCTCTAGTTTTAGCGGCATCACTGATAAACGGCCCTGTCTTACCAATGCGATATCCTGCAATTGTTCATCCGCTTTGATGGTTTCCAGTGTCACAGGCTTCTTCAATGTTTCAACAGGAGCTAAATCTACGACAACCCAGCGCTCATCGTCAGTTGTTGGATCTTGATAGAACTCTTTCACCACCTTCGCAACACCAACGACCTCCTTCCCCTCGTTGCTATGATAAAAAAGAACCAAGTCCCCTTCTTTCATCGCTTTCATATTATTCCTAGCCTGATAATTGCGAACACCATCCCAAAACGTCCGTCCATCTTTATTAAATTGTTCCCAACTATATTTAAATGGTTCAGATTTCACTAAGAAATATTGCATAATCAAATAATTATTAAGCGTTAGATACTATTGTTGCGGCATTAATACTTCCATTTTATCGGCAAAATGTGCGCAGTAATCGCGCAAATCGCCAATAACCTTTTCTGCCATGGGATCGCCACCCGAGGAACGGATAAAAGAGTCTCCCAACGTTTGCAAAGTCTCATAGAAGAACCTTTTCATCTCATCATAAGGCATATCTTTGGTCCAAAGGTCGATACGCATTGAATTTTTATAATGTGAATCCCATAAGGCTAAAAACATCGCTTTAGCAGGCAATTCCTCCGAATTATTTCCGTCCGTAGATGACCACATAATGTTTTCAGGAACATTGTTTTCATCAAGCTCTACTTGTAATTTTATTTCTGCTTTTTTCATTTTAGTATTGAGATATGAGTATTTAGTAGTGAGATTTCAGTTTTGTAAGCCATGGCAACATCGTATCTCTTCTTATTTTTTTTATTTTTCTCTACGCAAATGTCACTTTAACGATCAGACTAGCAACACAGACCACGATCAAAAATACGAGCTGCAACATCCACATTCTTTTATTGTCTTTAAGCAGCACCCTGAAAAGGATATCAACGATTGTCAATAGTAGCATCAATGCAATAAAAGCTCCCCATGTAAAGAGCGCCTTTTCATCATTGGGATTTTCCATGACAAACCAGGCGACCAAGCATGCACTTGCAATATTTAATGGGGTAAACCGCATGTGGGTTATCGTTTCTTGAAATTACGGCTTGATCCTGTCGATTTACTACCACCAGACTTTCCTTTGCTTTTGGCCTTTGGCTTATACCCTGAGGCACGTTGGGCTTCGCGTACTTCTTTTTGTTTAATGACATATTTCTTCTCATGGAAAGCGCCCTGATAATCTGGATTGTCTTTTTTCTTTTGATTATCAATATCACGTGCAATATCCTGCTTCTCCTGAAAAGGTGTTTTCTCAACAAATACTTCGTCCGGAATCGGATATACCGGAATACTTTGTTTAATCAATTTCTCAATTTTTCGAACATAATATTTCTCGGCTTCATTGCAAAAAGTGATCGCGTCACCTTCATTAAAAGCGCGTCCCGTCCTTCCGATACGATGGACATAATCTTCTATAACAATAGGAACCTCGAAGTTGATCACATGACTTACATTGGAAACGTCGAGTCCCCGTGCGGCAACATCTGTTGCGACTAGGATACGGATATTCCCTTCCTTAAATGCATTGATTGAATTAATACGCGTATTTTGCCCTTTGTTTGCATGAATGACACGCACTTCATCTTTGCCGTATTTACGTTCCAAAAAATGAAAAACATTATCTGCAACTTGTTTTGTTTTACAAAAAACAATCAATCTACTAAAAGCTTGATCGTCTTTCAATAGATGCTGTAGTAAATTCAGCTTCGTTTTTTGGTTAGGAACAACATATAAAGCCTGACTGACCGTCTTAGCCGGTGTCGCCTGTTCAGAAACTTCGATAACAGTAGGAAAAGCCAAAAAATCTCCTGCAATCTTTCGGACCAGTTCGCTCATTGTCGCCGAAAACAATAAATTCTGACGTTTACGCGGAACAATTTCCAATACCCGATGAATTTTGCTGATAAACCCCATATCCATCATCTTGTCCGCTTCATCCAAAACCAAAAATTTGAGTGATTTAACGACAATATGTCCTTCTAAATATAAATCTAAGAATCTACCAGGTGTAGCGACGATGATATCAACTCCTTTTTCAAGAGTTTCTATTTGTGTCTTAGGCCCTAGTCCACCATATAAAACAACAGAACGTAGATCAAGGTAAGTCGAAAATATTTTAATATTCTCCTCAATCTGCATCGCCAGCTCTCGGGTTGGTGTCAAGATCAAGGCACGTGCGTCAGTTCCCTGTGCATACTTCAATTTCATCAACATGGGCAATACAAATGCAGCTGTTTTCCCGGTTCCCGTTTGGGCTATCCCCATCACATCTTGCCCTGCCAATATCGGTGTAATTGCCTTTTCCTGGATCTCAGTCGGTTGTTGATAGCCCGCTTCCGTGATCGCATTTAAGATCTGTTTATTGAATTTAAAATTTTCAAATGATTGCTGCATCCTACAAAGATAAGGAAAAGAGTCCATTTGACTTTCTTTGAAGGTCATTCACTTACACATTTACTTTTAATTGACATAAAAATTGGGAAAAAGCATAATATAGAGTCTAATATTTTGGTTTTTAATAGAATTAAAGCATTTTTGTAGGGTATAAACAAACTTTTTATCAGGTTGATATGAAAAAATTATGGATGTGTTTGTTGTTATTAACAACGAGCTTTGCTGCATTTGCCGATGAGGGAATGTGGTTTTTAATGTATCTAAAGCGTCTGAATGAGGCTGATATGCAGAAAAAGGGTCTTCGTTTAAGTGCCGAAGAGATCTACAGCATTAACCACTCGAGCTTAAAAGATGCGATCGTACAATTCAACGGTGGTTGTACTGCGGAAATTGTGTCTGATCAAGGTTTGGTGTTCACCAACCACCACTGTGGATATGGCGCTATTGCCGAACTGTCTACGCCAGAAAATGACCACTTAACAAACGGCTTCTGGGCAAAAACAAAAAGCGAGGAATTGAAACCTAAGTCCCTATCTGTACGCTTCTTTGTACGGATGGATGATGTTTCAAAACGCATCTTAGGTTTGGTCAACAATAAAATGACTGAAGATGAGCGCAACAAAATTATTGCAGCTGAGATCGCTAAAATCCAAAAGGAGAACAGCGAAAATGGGAAATATGTTGTTGAGGTAAAATCTTTCTATCAAGGAAATGAGTATTATTATTTCGTATACCAAGATTATAACGACGTACGTTTAGTGGGAACCCCACCAAATAGTATCGGTAAATTTGGTGGAGACACGGACAACTGGGAATGGCCGCGTCACACAGGTGACTTTTCGATTTTCCGCGTCTATGCAGACAAAAACGGAAATCCGGCGGAGTATGCACAGGACAATGTCCCCTTGAAACCAAAACATTTCTTACCTGTTAGCTTAAAAGGTGTTCAGGAAGGGGATTTTGCCATGATCTTGGGTTATCCTGGTCGTACGAATCGTTGGATGCCTTCCGGAGGAATCAATCAAAACGTAAAATTTGCCTACCCTGCTTGGGTTGAGGCTTCTAAAACAGGTATGGACGCCATGAAAAAATTCATGGATCAAGATCAGGCTGTTAAATTAAACTATGCTTCAAAATACTCGCAAGTAGCCAACTATTGGAAAAACCGTCAAGGTATGATAGACGCGTTGACTTTACATAAAACGGCCGAGTCAAAAGCTAAAGATGAGATCAAATTTGACAAATGGGCAAACAAGACAGCCAACAAAGCGGAATATGGAGACGTGATCAAAACAATCAATGCATTCTATACCGCCACCAATGAGAAAGCCAGACATGACAATTACCTGATGGGAATGATTCGGTCTAGCGCAATCGCGACCCTACCTTACACGATCGGATCTGGATTAGAGGCTTACGCTGCTGGTGATGAAGCCAGAAGAAAAGATATCCTTCCACGCCTAAAATCGGCGATTGATGCTGGTTACGAAAAAATGTATATGCCGTTGGAAGAACAGGTGTTAATTGACGAACTGAATCTATATGCAAAAAAAGCTGGAAATATCGCGCCTTATGTTGCTGAATTAGCGGCTACAAACAATACTGATTTTACAGCGTACATCAAAGAAGCTGTAAAGAACAGCATTTTTGCTTCTGCTGAGCGTCTGAACAATTACTTACAAAACCCCAATACCGAAATTTTGGCAAATGATCCTTTGTATAAGTTATCTTCAGCGTTGATCAGCAAATACCGTCAGGAAGATCCTAGCTTAAAAGCAGAACAAGATAAATTTGATGGAGCTTACCGCAAATATGTCGCTGGCGTATTGGCATCTAATCCAAAAGGTAAATTCTATCCGGATGCAAACAGCACCTTGCGCCTTTCTTATGGCTCGATAAAAGGGTTACCAAAAGACCCGCGTAACGATGCTGACAAGAACTTTTACACCACCCTGAAAGGCACTATCGCGAAATACAAAAAAGGTGATGAGGAGTTCGATTTGCCACAACGTTTGATGGATTTGTACAAAAATAAGGACTATGGCCGTTACGCTGACAAAAAAGGATATTTACCAGTAAACTTCCTAAGTGACAACGACATAACTGGAGGAAACTCCGGTTCTCCGGTAATAAATGGCAACGGAGAATTAATTGGCCTAGCTTTTGATGGTAATATCGAAGCAATGGCTGGTGATGTAATCTTCGACCATAAGCTACAGCGTACTATTTCAGTTGACATTCGTTATGTATTATTTATCATTGATAAATTTGCCGGTGCAACGAACATTATTGACGAACTTAAGATTGTTGAATAGTTTTTTTTAAGCTTTTTCGATAAAAAAAAACGAAATTTATTTTCTATTTGATTCGTTTTTGTATAT
>JAQZAZ010000131.1 GCA_029239355.1 Sphingobacterium sp. | reverse complement strand
TTATTAATAATTTACTGCTAACATTTATAAAGCGTTGAAAAATCTTAAAATTGCTATCCAAAAATCGGGTAGGTTAAACGAAAAATCTGTTCAATTACTGAAAAACTGTGGTTTAGATTTCGAAAACTACAAAAGCTCCTTGATTACTACTGTGGGCAACTTTCCTTTAGAAATATTATTTCTTAGAGATGATGACATCCCAGGCTATGTCGAACAGGGAATAGCCGATCTTGGTATTGTTGGTGAAAATATCATCGACGAAACAGAATCAAAAGTGGAATATATAAAACGACTTGGTTTTGGAAAATGTACCTTAAAACTAGCTATTCCAAAAGATAGTTCTATTCAAGATATCAAAGACCTTAATGGCAAAGCGATCGCAACCTCCTATCCTAATATCCTTAAAAATTTTCTCGACGACTACCAAATCAATGCGGATATAAGATTGATATCTGGGTCAGTGGAAATTTCACCTGGATTAGGACTTAGCGATGCAATATGTGATATCGTTTCCACAGGTGGAACATTGAAAAGCAATGGTCTAAAACCCTTTGCTGATGTCAAAAATTCCGAAGCTATTCTGGTTGGTAGAAAGGGACTCGAAGGAAATGAAATTCTTGCCGAATTGGTTCAACGTATAGAATCTGTTCTATTGGCTAAAGAAACGAAATATGTGGTGTTGAATGTGGAGAAAAAGAACCTTCCTGCTATCACTTCTTTATTACATGGAGTAAAGAGTCCAACTGTAGTTCCATTGGCTGAAGAAGGCTGGGTAGCAGTACACACCGTAATTACAGAGGACGATTTTTGGGACAAAATCAATAAACTAAAAGCAGAGGGTGCCCAAGGTATCGTTGTGATGCCGATTGAAAAAATCATTCTCTAAACTTGACCGATTCTTACGATCATGCTAAAAAAATACGAATACCAATCTTTAGGAAAACAGGAACTGCAACAATTGATTGCTCGGAATACAGATCCGAACAATTCAATTCAGGAAGTCGTCCAAGATATTATTCAGCAGGTACGGGTGCAGGGCGATACTGTATTGCGTGAATATGCCGCAAAATTTGACAAAGTGCAACTTGACAAGCTCTTTTTGGACGAAGAAGATATTGATGAATTAGCAACTACAATACACCGTGACCAACAGCGTGCTTTAGAAATAGCATTCCAAAACATACACAGATTCCATAGTACACAACTTAAAAGAGAACGTACAGTAGAGACTATGCCTGGTGTGAAGTGCTGGCGGGAAATTCGTCCGATTGAAAAAGTAGGACTTTATATTCCTGGCGGTTCTGCTGTTTTACCTAGCACGCTATTGATGTTGGGTATACCTGCCAGAATTGCCGGATGTAAAGAGATCGTCGTTTGTTCTCCCCCACAATCCAATGGAAAGATTAATGGCTTTGTTGCGTATTGTTTAAAATTACTCAACATTAAACGTATCTATCTTGTTGGAGGCGCACAAGCAGTCGCTGCGATGGCCTTTGGCACAAAATCTATTCCTAAAGTTGACAAAATCTTTGGTCCTGGCAATCAGTTTGTCACGAAGGCCAAATCAATCATACAGGGACTAACTAATGTTAGTATAGACATGCCTGCAGGACCATCTGAAGTGCTTGTGATTGCTGACGAAACAGCCAACCCGGCATTTGTTGCAGCAGACCTTTTGGCGCAAGCAGAGCACGGCATAGACAGTCAAGCTGTATTAGTAGCAACTTCTACGGCTATAGTAGATGCCGTTAATATACAACTTGAAACACAATTAGCGGCGTTACCGCGGAAAGAACTTGCTTCAAAAGCAATCGAAAACTCATATGCAGTAATCGTTAGTAACCTCCAAGAAGCTATCCAATTTTCAAATGAATATGCTCCAGAGCACCTTATTCTAGAAACAGATCAATGGGAATCCTTGACACGCCATATCAGCAACGCAGGTTCGGTTTTCTTGGGACACCTTACACCAGAAAGTGCAGGTGACTATGCATCAGGAACCAACCACACCTTACCGACATCTGGATATGCACGATCCTATTCGGGTGTTTCAGTCGATTCTTTTGTAAAGAAAATAACATTTCAGCATATCAATGAAACCGGACTCCAACAGATTGGATCTACAGTTGAAATACTCGCTGAGTTGGAGGGCCTACAAGCACATAAAAATGCTATTTCCATCCGAAATAAATAAGTTTAGTTTAGATGAACTAAATAAGGCATAAACTCAAACGGGGTGTCCAAAAAAATTGGACACCCCGTTCTTTTTTAATTCTGTTCGTACCCCCATTACTTTTTTATATTCGATCTTCAGGGTTCGCTTTCACCTTTTTTCCGCTTCTTTTTCTATTAGTTGTAACACAATACAAAAAACAAGTACAGATTATCTACCGAATGTATCGTAATTGTCTGTCGCATATTTCTCAAATCTTGTGAGAAGTGCAATATTATCTTTCTCCAACGGACTCAGCTCCGAACTTACATCTTTCGAAACTGGCACATACCAATCTACTGGATCGAAAAACTGACGAATAGAGGGTTTAGTAAAAGCATAACCATGCCGTGCAAAAATTGTATTTCGAATAATCTCCAAATCTAATTTTTTCAGGTTTTTTAAGTCCTTCTCTGCCAATTTTTGTTTAGAGGCATTTATACTGAACACAGCTGGAGATGCGGACCGATAATATTCCATCACATAGGTATAAGTCGAATCACCATCTTGATCCGTCGCTTCTTTCTTTTTCGCATTGATCCAATCGACCAAAGTTCCATATTCTTCATCTTGATTATTTAACATCAGATTCGGATTATAGGCAAACTGCTTTTTCAATAATTTGAAATTTCTTTTCTTAATCTTCACCCCTTGGTCATAAGCGACCCAACTCCCAATTAGTGTATCATTCTTCAGTTTTATCTCAAAACGACCATCTGATTTCTTATCACCTGGCTCATCTAACAATAACTGCATCGCATTCCCGTCCCCCTCCAGTTTTCCTGTCAACGAACGTAAATTTCCCTTGACCACATTTTGTCCAAAAACTGTCCCTTTATCTGTTATTTTTTTGATGGTCAGGTTTATTTTTGGACTATAATCTGTATTTGGAAGTCCCTCCCCATCTTCAAGAGAATTTTCATCAATCACAAAATTCCCCACCCAATTGCCATAAAGCTCCTGATGGGCCTCCTGTTCAAGCAAAACGGAATCTTGTGCTTTGGGCTCAACAGCCTTCTTATTTGTTCGTTCTTTACAGCCGATCATGGCGGAAAGCACTAATAATAAATAGATATTCCTTTTCATATCTCTATAATTTGTCTTGTTAAAAGAATGAATTTACTTCATTTATGACCTGGATAGATCATGATGGTTTCTTAAATTATGATTTTTTCGATAAATAATAAACTCAATAAGTAATAAATTAGGCACCCAGCCCAACCAGGCAATAATCTGATAAAGATCCATCGGATTCGGTTGAAATAGATAAACCAAAATCACTTTCCAGAAACGCAAAGTAAGGGCCGAACAGGTTAGTGCAAAACTACGCAACATAAAATCTTCGTGTGCATTAAATTTCTTCTGAACGGCCAGACGAACGGCCTGAAACGTAAAATAGAACCATCCCAGAGCAAGCAGTTCAAAGGAAATGATCGCAAATAAGCCTCCATTAGCGACAGATCCGATCAATAATCCTGAAGGTGCGGAGAAGCCCAAAATACTAAATACATAAACGTAACCAATCCTCCGATGTAATTGCGGATATTTCTTCAGTAGTCCCGAATTAAATTGGGTAAAACCAGCAGGTAAGGCGAGTATCGCTGTGCAGACATGTAAATAGAAAGCATATTTATACCACCAAAGCGCCTCAATTTCCGTTTGTTTGATCATCAAAAAATTAGCATCCAATGCAAAGCTATGGTATCGCCAGGTGATTTCTGCTATCAATACGCAACTGTAAGCAAAAAGCAAAAGCCAAAATCCTTTCAATATCGAAAATTGCGCTTTTTTAACCATAGTTAGTTATTTACTTCGAATAGCTTCGACTGGATCTAACCGAGAGGCCATCAAAGCAGGTACGATACCTGATATCAGGCCAATGAAGGTAGAAAGTGATACCGTAAGAATAACCATTTTTACACTGACAACAATTGCTACACCCGTTGCAAGTTGAACGATAAAAGCCAGAAAATAGACTACGACTAGACCAATCCCGCCACCGAGCAAACAAAGCACAATAGACTCTATAAGAAACTGCGATAAAATAAAGAAGTTTTTAGCTCCCAGTGCTTTTTGGATTCCAATGATATGTGTACGTTCTTTGACACTCACAAACATAATGTTAGCAATCCCGAATCCGCCAACTAAAATTGAAAAAATACCAATGGAAAAGCCAGCAAGATTGATGATGCCAAAAAGCTGATCCAATGCACCT
Source organism: Sphingobacterium sp. (assembly GCA_029239355.1). Classification (GTDB taxonomy): domain Bacteria; phylum Bacteroidota; class Bacteroidia; order Sphingobacteriales; family Sphingobacteriaceae; genus Sphingobacterium. Next base: position 7,776 of record JAQZAZ010000131.1, on the reverse strand, counting down.
GTGATCATCGTTGTCTGGTTAATAGAAAAGTTTTCTTCACGCTGTGGGGAAATGCGACGGATCGAACGCATCAATGTTTTTGCTTCACTTTCTGCCTCCCCCAAGGTATAATTCGACTTGATCACCATGGCTATACTTGGCGAGAAATTATCATAATTCACAAGATTACGGGCCAATTCAAAAGGAATAAAAGCCGTATCATCAGGCGACGTATTGATTAAGACACCATTACCTTCTTTTTTTAACACGCCAATAACCTGTATCTTCCTACCCAACATGCTGATATACTTCCCAACAGGTTCCTCATTTGGAAAAAGCCCCTCTGCAATATTGGCTCCTAATACCGTCACAAGAGCCCCACTTCTGGATTCACTTTCTGCAAAATATCGACCGTCAACAATATTTAAGTTTTGAATATATAGATTTTCATAGGTAGCTGCATTTACGGAAGAACCTTGGGCCGAATTGTTCTTATACTTAATCGTCGTATTGCCAATGTTGATCATATACGCCATATACTCGGCCGTTGTCATACGACTTCTTAAATCTTGGTAATTATTATAGGTAGGTTCGGGCCTATTCAAATATTTCCACCAAGGGTAATTGGGACCGCCATCCCAGGGCCATTTTTCGATATAAAGTGTCTTACTACCGATCTTCTTGACAGATTCCTCAATATTATTTCGTAGGGTATCTACCGCCGAAAACACTCCTATAATGGTAAAAATACCGATAGTCACGCCCAGCAAGGAAAGCAGGGTACGTGTACGATTGTCCTTTAATGCTGAAAACGCAAACTGACAACTTTCCAATATCAATCGAAGGAATAACATAATTGCATTCTAAAATACAATATAGTTTTGATTTAATGTCAAAATCAATAAAAATATATCCATAAATTAGAAATAAGGCCTTTTCATACCCAAAAAAGTTATAACTTTGTATGCTTTTTGCACCCTAGTATTTAGTGCACTGTAATGCACTGAAAGGCAGACATTAAAATATATATCATTAAAGATGAAGTTATCTCAATTTAAATTCAACTTACCAGAATCATTGCTTGCTTCTGAACCTTCTGAAAATCGTGACGAATCACGTTTGATGGTCCTACATAAGGATACTGGTAAAATTGAACACAAAATTTTCAAAGATGTATTGGATTATTTTGACGACAAAGACGTCATGATATTAAACAATACAAAAGTTTTTCCAGCACGCCTATACGGTAATAAAGAAAAAACTGGAGCTACGATTGAAGTTTTCTTGTTACGTGAATTAAACAATGAGCTTCGTCTATGGGATGTATTGGTTGATCCTGCACGCAAGATCCGTGTCGGCAACAAATTATATTTTGGTGAGGATGACTTGTTAGTCGCTGAGGTTGTTGACAATACAACTTCACGTGGACGTACGATCAGATTTCTGTTCGATGGTACTGACGAAGAATTCCGTCGCAACATCGAAATTTTAGGAGAGACACCACTACCTAAATATATTAAACGTAAAGCAACTCCAGAGGACAAATTCCGTTACCAAACTATTTATGCCAAAAATGAGGGCGCTGTTGCAGCACCTACGGCCGGTCTTCACTTTTCCCGTGAATTAATGAAGCGTTTGGAACTTAAGGGGGTTGATTTCGCTGAAGTTACTTTACATGTTGGACTTGGTACCTTCCGTACTGTCGAAGTGGAAGATTTGACGAAACATAAAATGGACTCAGAGCAATTTATCATCACAGATGAAGCTGCAAAAGTAGTGAACAGAGCAATCGATAACAAACGTCGTGTATGTGCTGTTGGTACGACTTCTATGCGTGCAATTGAATCATCTGTATCTGCAGATCATCATTTAAAGGCCGCATCAGATTGGACTAGTAAATTCATCTATCCTCCTTATGATTTCAGTATTGCAAATTCAATGATTACTAATTTCCATACACCGGAATCTACTTTATTGGTCATGATTGCAGCGTTCGCGGGATATGAGAATGTGATGAATGCCTATGAGGTTGCTGTAAAAGAAAAATATAGATTCTACAGTTATGGCGATGCGATGTTGATTATCTAAACAACGTAGGTGAAAATATCTTGAAACGTGGGTAGCTTGCAAACTATCCACGTTTTTTTAAATAAATACACGCAATCTCTGCCTATGAATTTTGTCATTATCGTTGCCGCCGGAACGGGGAGCCGTATGAACAGCGACCTACCAAAACAATTTCTTGATATAAATGGTGTACCTGTGATTATGCATACCATTGATTGTTTTCAACAATCATCAGTTATTTCGGAAGTTATCCTTGTCATCAGTAAAGAAATGGAGCAATTTTGGATAGATTTATGCTTAAAAAGGCAGTACAACACGGCAGTTCATTTGGCTTTCGGGGGTTCTACTCGCTTTAAGAGTGTTAAGAATGGCCTCGCATATATTCAGGAAAATTTTGAATTAAGAACAAGTGATTATATCGCTGTTCATGATGGGGCTCGCCCTATTGTTTCCGACTCTTTAATTACTAGGGCGTTTCAAGGTGCGTACACCCACAAAGCAATCGTATTGGCCCAAAAAAGCATCGAGTCGGTACGCATCGGCAACAGTAACTCAAATAGTACTACTGATCGAAATCAGATCTGGTTGGTGCAGACTCCCCAAGTATTTCACGCAGACTTACTGCTACAAGCGTACCGCCAAAAAGAAGATCCTTTATTCACAGATGACGCCTCTGTGGTCGAAAAAATGGGCAATCGTATTTACATTGTTGAAGGAGATGCTAAAAATATTAAAATCACCTATCCACAAGACCTACAAATTGCCCAGTTTTATTTGAATCTGATTAAATAATGAATTGTTTAGGCATTACCGCGGATTACGCGCAATAGCACAACAATAATTGCAATCACCAAAAGGATATGGATGATATTTCCACTTGCATAACCTCCAAAAAAGCTGATCGCCCAGATGATCACTAAAATAACGGCGATGATGTACAATAAGTTTCCCATTTCTTTATAATTTAATACCTTATTCTGTTTTATATAGGTATAACAACGAGAAATGGAGTATAGTTTTATATTAAATGGATTCGTCAAGATTTATTTGTAAACCATCATAAGCTAAATACATGTTGGCAGGAAGTTCTTTCGATACCTCAGCGTGTAATCCCATCCGATGCCCAATATGCGTAAAATAGGTTTTTTCTGCCTGAATATCTAGTGCAAATGTTATCGCTTCTTGCAAAGTTAAATGAGAAATATGGGATTCCTTTTGCAGTGCATTGACGACCAAAATTTTTACACCTTTCAGTAGCTTCCTAGATTCTTCGGAGATAAATTTTGCATCGGTAATGTAGGCAAAATCATCTATTCTAAATCCAAGCACAGGCATTTTATAATGTAATACCTCAATAGGCATAATCTCTTTTCCAAATAGAAATAATGGCTCCCCCGCTTTTATTTCCTCTAAATCTAATCGAGGTGCTCCTGGATATTTAATTTCTGTGAAGGCGTAATAGAACTCGCGTTTTAAGGCTTCATGAAGTGCCTCAGTTCCATAAATGGATATGGAGGAATGCTGCTGATAGTTAAATGCACGTACATCATCTAACCCCGCTATATGATCTTTGTGAGAATGTGTCATCAAAACAGCATCCAGATGCTTTACTTTTTCACGTAACATTTGATATCGAAAATCAGGACCTGTATCAACTACAAGCGTATGATCATTATACTCAATAAGAATAGAAGAACGCAATCGCTTATCATGTTTGTCCCGGGATTGACAGACTTGACATTGGCACGCAATAACGGGTACCCCTTGTGATGTTCCGGTTCCTAAAAATGCTATTCTCAAACTGTTGTCTTTGATTTCAATACCTCTTCATAAATCGGAAAAAGCTTTTCAGAAATAACCTCAGAATCAATTTCCACATCCAATAAAATATTCCATAAGGACTGGATTTTTATCTCCAGATTCGAAAACTTATTCACCACTACAACCTTTGTCGCCTGCAACATACAAGCACCGGTGCGGAATGAACCTTTTTCATACCTTACTTTAAAGCCTTGCTCTTTAAAAAACTCTTCTATCTTTGCTAAACTACTCTGTGTATACGGCAACAAAATCTCTCCTTCTTTTTAGTTTCTCCCTCAGTATTCCAAACTTAGATAAATTTGCCTTTATATACAAATAAATTCATTTATACACATTTCCCAAATGTCTAAAAGCTATGTAAACAACTATCTTTCAAAATTTGCAGAAGACGTATTTCAACTATTTTGTTTATCAACCAACTTGAGAATCTCATTTCCAAAGGTATCCCAACTAAATTTTTTCTTTTCGTCTTTAATATTTGTTCTGAATTGTGCTTCCTTATCATGATGATAGAAGGAAACTATACCATTGACTATACTGTGCACATTTGGTTCTACCACATAACCTACGTTGCCGTCCTGTACCAGTTCGGGTAAGCCACCGACATCACTTACAATCATCGGTAAATCGAAGTGATAAGCAACTTGTGTAATGCCACTTTGTGTGGCGGTTCGGTATGGCAACACGACACAGTCAGCAGCTGAAAAATACCAGCTAACCTCATGATTGGGAATAAAATCAGTATGCATATAAATCCTATCTTCCAAATGGTGTTTTTTGATAAGCGCCAGATATGGTGTTGGGTCTCCGTAAAACTCTCCGGCCAATAGCAATTTGATATTTAATTTCTGAACCTGTATGTCCGCTAGAGCTTCCAAAAGCATATCCAACCCCTTATATTGTCGAATAAACCCAAAAAACAAAATAACGCGATCTTGCCGATCGATATTGAGCAACTTACGCGACTCAACCTTACTCAAATGGAGCCCATAATTATCGTAAAGAGGATGAGGTGTGTAGACAGCTGGCATACGTGGGCTCAACATCTTTAAGTCAGCCAATACGCTTTTGCTCATAGTGACACAAGCATCCACAGATTTTAAAAAATAACGGATTAGCAATTTGTCGCCGAACCGCTGTTCGTGCGGAATGATATTATCTGCTATGCAGACAATTTTTGTGTGTTTATTTTTTCGGACTTGGCGTTGAATAGTACCTAGGCAAGGACCAAAAAAAGGCATCCAAAAACGAACGATGAGTAGATCGTATTTTGCTTTTCTGAGTTCCTTTCCAATGCTAAACCAATTCAAGGGGTTGATTGAATTAACTTTAGTCTTGATATTCAGACCCATAGGGGGAGATTCATCCGAGTATTGGGATCTGCCAGGAAACAAAAAATTTGGATACTGTAAAGAAAAAGAATAAATATCCACCTCATGCCCCAACGTTTGAAAGTGGGATGCTAATCGTTCGTTGAAAGAAGCAATCCCCCCTCCTCTTAAAGGGTATGCAGACCCTAGGATCACGATACGCATGGTAAATTAAATTACTTTTTCGATTTGATAATCATTCCGATCCGAACTACTTCTCGAAACCAGCTCAGCCAAAAAACCTGTCAAGAACAATTGAGTCCCTAAAATAATTGCTGTCAATGCAAAGAAAAACAGTGGCTGATCGGTTATATCCCTAAATGGCGTACCACTAGCTATACTCATTAGTTTGTGGCAAATCATATAAATCGATATAAATAAACCTGCTAGGAAACTTACAACCCCCATTACACCGAAAAAATGCATTGGACGTTTAGCGAATTTTCCAACAAAAAATATAGACAAGAGATCCAAAAATCCTTTGACAAAGCGCCCGGGGCCAAATTTCGTCGTACCGTATTTACGTGGATAATGTTGAACAATTTGTTCTTGAATATTCGTAAATCCAGCCCATTTTGCAATAACAGGAATATAACGATGCATTTCACCGTATACTTCTATATTTTTAATGACTTCTTTTTTGTATGCTTTGAGACCGCAATTAAAATCATGCAGATTATGAATACCCGACATTGATCGCGTTACACCGTTAAATAATTTAGTTGGGATCGTCTTTGTCAATGGATCATAACGCTTTTGTTTCCAGCCCGATACCAGATCAGCGCCTTTATTCATAATTCGGTCGTATAACTCTGGAATCTCATCTGGACTATCCTGCAAATCTGCATCCATAGTAATGACCACATCTCCTTGAGCTGCTGCAAATCCAACATTTAAAGCAGCAGATTTACCATAGTTACGTCTGAATTTAATGGCTGAAATATTGCCATTTTGCGCTTTCAATTCTTCAATGATTTTCCAGGAATTATCCTTACTCCCATCATCTACCAAAATAATTTCGTAGGAAAAGTGATTGGCTGCCATGACACGGTCAATCCAGGCTGTCAATTCGGGTAAAGATTCTTCTTCATTAAATAATGGAACAACAACAGAAATATCCATGTGAATGTTAATCATGCTAAAAGTGTACTATATTAATACAAACAAAGGTATTACTTTTCTCAGCAATACCTTGTGCGCTATATTTTATTTTATAAAAAACTAGGTAGTACTTTGATTAAATGTCAATTTTTCTCTTTTTGAGAGCGCAGACAATAGCAAAGCAAACACGAATTGAAACAACAACGTAATGGCCAAACCCTTAAAGATCTGACCCAAGGTTATCTTTCCGATCGCGTCAACCTGTTTTTCCAATTCGGCAATTTTCGAATCAATAACTTCGTCCGGCACATTATTTTTTTCCATGTACTCAATGGTTACATTAATTGTATGTTTCACCACCTGCTCCTGCAAGGAAGGATTGACAAAATTAACATAAATCTGTGTTCCGATCGTTGAAATAATCGTCGAAATAGCCAACATCATAAAAATGGATTTGAGTGCAATGGAAAAACTCCAGTACCCTCCATTTGCTTTTCTAAGAGAAAAAGAAAACAACGCGGATATAATAACAAATATACCGGTATTAACAACAAATGACATAGACATAACTCCCCAGAAGGAATTCAGGTCTTTAACGACGAATAGTACGATCAAACCGAGAATGAAAGAGATCACACCTAAAATGATGCCATAGATAACACTCTTTTTCTTATCAAATACCGCATCGAATCCGGCATTACTGGGGTTAATTGAATCCGTCATAGTTAATTATTATAATAAGTGCTAAGTACTTTATAAAGCGCCAAATCAAAAGCTTTATTGTTTGATGCCGCAGCGTAGTCCTCAAATTGTTGATCGCCTGGTTGCAATTCACTGAAGAAACTCATTACTGGATAAAAAAGCTCATATACTTCGCTTCTAGGGTTGACTCCTTTGGCCACTTTGGCTATTTCAGCATAAGGGCTATCAACTAAAATCTGATTAGCGATAATATCTTCGTAGATTTCATGTTCATCTTGAAATTCATCTTCATCGACTAATAAAAACTCTTTTAGAAAATCATCTAATTCCGGCTCTATCTCGTCATCTTTACATTCACCTAAATATAGAAAAATATTCAATAATTCGGTTCCACGATCTATTGTCTCATCTTCAATAGCTTCCCATTCTTCCGAATCTAGATAGTCATCTTCAAGCTTGAGCACATCGTTAGAAAAGAAATTCATCAATAGTAAGTCAACATAGACTTCACGAAGTTCATCAAACAACGGATAATCGTCAAAAGACTGATCCAGAAGTTCCAATTTCTCCAGATAGGTAGCTTCAGTATTGAATACTTGAATGATTTTCGTCAGAAATTCAGGGGCCATTTCAATCCCGTCAACTTTTCCATAATTTAAAATACCTGCTTCAACAGCAGCTTTTATGTTTGCTTCCATGGTTTAATCGTTTTTAATGATTTGATTATTATTGATGA
>JAQZAZ010000130.1 GCA_029239355.1 Sphingobacterium sp. | reverse complement strand
TGCCTAAAATAACAAAAACCAATTGCCATAGTTTTGTGAATTTTTTGATTACTTAAAAAGCATTATCTTTAAGTAGACATTTGAGCGGTATATGGACAACTTCATCAGTGACATTTCAGGACAACAATTTCCTTTGGAACAACGTATTTTGGGCGCTTCCATTCGACAGCCTATTTTTAAATTGATACGGAAGGAATATCCCAATTTTGCGAAAGATAAATATATTGCCGCCACCGAACTGACTAGATTTAAAGAAGCCTATATTACGGAATTTTTGAAAGATGAGTCTGGGCAGCTGAGCCAACTGGATCTACAGGTACTACAGAGCTTTAAAGACAACAAGGTCATTAGCGCAAGCATGGACAGCGGGGCATCCGTAGCAACCTCTGTAGGTGAGCGGATAGCGGATAAAGTTGCTGAATTTGGTGGAAGCTGGACGTTTATTATTTCTTTCGTTGTATTTTTGCTCATCTGGATTGCGGCCAATGCATATTGGTTCAACAATAAAGGTTTTGACCCTTACCCATTTATTTTGCTTAATCTCATTTTGTCCTGTGTGGCCGCTTTTCAGGCTCCAGTCATTATGATGAGCCAAAATAGGCAGGAGGCCAAGGATCGTGAACGAGCCCGGAATGATTATCTAATTAACCTGAAGGCTGAGCTTGAAATCAGGGAATTACATGAGAAAATCGACCATCTTATTATTCGCAAAGAACAGGAACTTGTAGGCGTACAGCGTGATCAAGTAGAAAAGCTGGAGTTTCTGCTGAAAAAAATGGAAAAAATAGAAGAAGCATTTAAAAACAAATGAATATAACAGGATTAATAGGGGAGCTGACGTTTAAATTTTCACGATCCGGCGGGGCAGGCGGGCAGCATGTCAATAAAGTGTCGTCCAAGGTTACCCTGCAATGGGATGTGGCTAGTTCTGCAGTTTTTTCTGCGGAAGAAAAAGCTGTGGTGGCCGAAAAGCTCTCAAATCGTATCAACAAAGAAGGCATCTTGCAGCTGGAATCTGATGTAGACCGCTCTCAGTCGCGCAATAAGGAAATCGCCATTGACCGTTTTCTTCGTCTGATAAAAGATGCTCTTGTCCCTACCAAGCCAAGAAAAAAAAACAAAATACCCTATTCCAGTGTATTGAAAAGGCTAGACCGAAAAAAGCAGCAGTCACAGTTGAAAGCCTCCCGCAGACCGAATTTTGACGACTAATCTGTGATGAAATAGCAATTAGAATAATTTTATTACTCTAATTGTCAGTGAATTACGTATATAACTAAAGAAATAGTTGTAAAACTATTTCTTTAGTTATATACTTGTATTGTAATCGATTACAACAGTACTGTTAATATAAGGAGTTATGGAAGATTTTAAGGAATTGACTAAAGCAGAAGAACAAATCATGCAGGAGCTTTGGGATATGGAACGTGGTTTTGTCAAAGATATCATTGACAGACTACCGGAGCCAAAACCTGCTTACAATACAGTTTCAACGATAGTGCGTATTCTCGAAACCAAGGGTTTTGTGTCGCATGAGTCTTTTGGTAAAAGTCATCAGTATTTACCAAAGATTTCAAAAGAGGAATATAAAAAAGGAATCACTGGTAAGTTGTTGAATAATTATTTTGATAATTCTCCCAAAAGTATGCTTTCATATTTTCTGGAAGAAAATAAATTGGATGTGAAAGAATTAGATGATATTCTTTCAATCATCCGACAAAACAAATAACAGCAACCACCTCTTATAAACTTTTGATTATGATTTACTTATTGATTGTCAATGTTTCATTGATTATCAGCTTTGCGCTCTATAGGCTGATTTTTCGCAAACTCACTTTTTTCCAATGGAACCGGATTTATTTGACCGGGATGATTTTATTCTCGCTGTTGGCTCCAATTGGAATTTTTATCGAATTACCGAAAGCAGCTATGATTTCCTATTCGATACCAGTGGTGAATTTGAGTAGCTATATGGATATCGCTATCAGTACTCCGAAGGAGCAGCCTATTTACCTGATCGACATCCTGACTTATGTGTATTGGACGGGTGTGGCAATAGCTTGTGCTTTTTTACTATTTAGGGTGGTACACCTGATTCGTGCTTTACGAGATGAACATAATTATCTAAGTTTTTCATTCTTCAATAAAATTATCATTGGAGGGGCGATTAAAGACAGAAGCAGTATCGAATTGCACGAGCGTGTTCACGTCGATCAGCGACATTCTTATGATTTGCTTTTAATGGAGCTGTTGAAAATATTCAACTGGTTTAACCCGATTTTATATTTCTTTCAAAAGGAGTTAAAGTTCCAGCATGAATGTATTGCTGACGAAATCTGTTCGACAGACAAGGTGGCGTATGCAGAGATGTTGGTCGCTCATGCGCTACAGGTGGATCACCTGCCATTGACGCATGAGTTTTCTAATCATTCGTTTTTAAAGAAGAGAATTATGATGTTATTTAAGAATAAATCAGCGCGGAAACACAAGTTTTTATATATGACAATTTTACCGATGCTGTTGGTCGTAGCGGGTTCGACGCTTGTATTTAATACCAGCAGGGCGAAGAATCTTGTTGCTGATATGGAAGGTTCAATTAGCCAGCTCGAGCTCCCCGGATCAAAAGGATCGGCGACACCCGTGGAAGAGTCAGAAAAGGTACATCAGGTACCTGAATCGCAATGGATTTCAAAGACAGAGCCTGTACAATTCGAATTAGAAGGCAGTACGATGATGGCCGAGGCGGCAGGTAAACTGATCCAGCGGGATACAATGAATCCCAATGCGAACGCTATTTTTAAGCAGGTCGAAGTTGTTCCCGAACCCGTTGGTGGAATGCGGAAATTTATGCTGTGGCTTAGCAATAACTACAATTACCCGCAAGCCGCATTGGAAAATGGTGTGAATGGTGTCATTGAAATTTCTTTTGTTGTAGAACAGAATGGGAATTTATCGAATTTTGAAATCAAGAAAGATTTGGGCTACGGTACCGGTGAAGCCGCATTGAAGCTGATGAAAAGTGCCGAGAAATGGAATCCCGGAGTACAAAATGGTAGAAAAGTACGTGTAGCCTATACTTTACCTATCCGTTTAAATACAATAAAACAGGAGGTGACTCCAGCTAGAAAAAACGTGGCTACGCCCAAGCTTGGAGTTGAAGGGTTGAGAACTTGGTTTGCCGAAAATTTTAAAATGCCCCGGAAAATATCCAGTAAAGATCTCGATCCTGTGATAGAAAGTTTTTTCACCATTAATCCCGATGGTACCATAAAGTCTCTTATTGTTAGGTCTGATCTTGGTCAGCAGTTTATAGATCAGGCCACTAAACTATTGTCTCAGTCTAAATGGAACCCAGGATTGGAGAATAACAATCCTGTGGAGTCTAAGGCTGCCTTTTATTTCAAATTTAACGAAGATGGTGGTTATGTGAAAAATTATACGCGGGTGGATGTGACATCAGAGCCGATAGGCGGGATGATTGCATTACGCGATTATGTGATGAAGAATTATAATCCAAATTCGACTGGTGAAGACGGCAATGTCGTTGTACAGTTTGTTGTCGAAAAAAATGGCCAACTGAATAATTTTAAAGTCGTCAGCACGCCTAATACGAAGGCAGGTGACGAGTTAGTCCGACTGTTGCGATCTGGAGCGAAATGGAAACCAGGTATTCTTGACGGTAGTCCTGTTAAAAATCAATTTGAGCTAACGTTAAAAATAATGAAGGTGAATGGAGATATTTATGATGTTTACCGTTGGGAAGGATTAAAGATGCAAAACTTAAAATCGTAGGAGGTAGGATGTTTAGAAAGGAAAGCATATTATTGTTGTTTTTTGCACTAACAGTATGTTTGGTATTGTTTTCCTGCAGATCCTATCGGGTAGCGCCTAATGGATATAGTGTGGAAGGGGATGAATATTTCATTAATATTGATAAAGAACTTGCTGTATTTTTGGGTGACGATATTTTAAAGGAGGAAAATTGGAATGCGGATACCGGACCGATCAACGTCAGTAAAGTCGATGCTAAATACACAAAAGTGCTCAAGCATCTAAATTATCTGGACACAGCTTATAAGGTGTTATTTACAGGACATTTGAAGGGGAAATTTAGCTATGATCTGCTGGCGGTGACGAACAATTATCCGAATGTCAAAGGTAAGAAAAATCATTTATTGGACTTGACTGCATTTCAACGAGAGGAAAATAAGGAAGGGCGTTATTTCTACCGTATAGATGAATTTAAAGGACAAAAGTTATTGCATTTTGTCGTCCCCTTCAATGACAGGCTATGGCAAGAAAAGATGGTCAGCATGATATTTCTGCTTCCGGCTGATTTCAATGATATCGACTGGGCGAAGGATATTGTGTTATCCAATGCTGCCATGTACCGCAATCGTTATATTTTTACACCGAGCAGGACAACGATATTATGTCCGGATGATGGAAGCCGTTCACACCTTGATTATAAAATTCCTGAAGAAAAGATTAACAAATCTGGATATATGTTAATGAAAGCGTATGGAGATGTCGAAGGGAAGCGAACTTTGGTCGTCTATCGGTTAATGAAACCAAGAGATTTTTATGGATCCTTTGTCGTTTGTAAAGGAGATTATGAAATTCTCTATACAACGTTGCAGGGCAAAGTTGTCTGGCAGACGAAAATCGATACAGAGAAAGATATTGTATTCTAGCGGTCTATTTATAGGCGATCTTGAAAGCCTTGGATTAATAGTCCAAGGCTTTTAATTTATTTTTGAGCTGTAGAATCTCATTTTGAAGTTGCTCGACCTTATCCAATAAATGGTTGGCGACTTGAATTCCCTGTGGATTTACTTCCAAGTCGTAATACAAATTGGAGAAGCGTTCTAACTTTTTGAGTTCTTCCTCGTCGATATATTGCTCTTCCTGTTGTATGACAATATGAATGAGTCCATATTCTTCCATGGTCTGCAGAAAAGTTGTTTCAACTTTTCTGGATTGGCGGAAGTCTATAACTTTTATGAGTGTCGTTTCCATGAGATTATTGCTTTAGATCCTTCAATTGTTGAAACAATGCTTTTTCCTCAGCGGATAGGTTGCTGGGCATTTTGATATTTAGGCTTACATAAAGATCCCCAAATTCACCTTCTTTGCGATAGATTGGAAAACCTTTACCCTTGAGCCGCATTTTGGTACCATTTTGACTTTCAGGTTTGATCTTTAATTTGATCTTACCCCCAAAGGTGTCAAGTGTTGCCTCGCCGCCTAAAATTGCTGTATAGAGATCCACATCCAGTGATGTATACAGGTCATTTCCCTGACGTTTGAAATTTGTATCGGGGGTAATATTGATGGTTATATAGAGGTCGCCCTTCGGACCGCCATTGATTCCTTCGCTGCCATAGCCCTTTAGTTTGATCTTCTGTCCATCTTCAACGCCTGCATGAATCGTAATACGAATACTCTTGCCATTAATATTAAAAGTTTGTTGATGGGTAGTATAGGCCTGTTGGAGACTTAAACTCAGTTCGGCATTAAAATCCTGTCCGCGGAAAGTACTCTGCCTACCACCACCACGCCGGCTGCCAAACATCTGTTCGAAAAAATCAGAAAATTGGCCATCGTCAAAATTTCCGGTATACTCATAAGAACCAGCACCGCCACCAAATGGGCTACCTCCCCCTCCAAACGGATTCCCCCCACCGGATTGAGATTGCCGGTACTGCTGCTGCGCTTTTTCATATTCTTCCCCGTGCTGCCAATGTTCGCCATATTGATCGTACTTTTTACGTTTCTCGGGATCGGATAAAACCTCGTTTGCTTCATTGACCTCCTGAAACCGTTGTTTAGCCTCATTATCATTGGGGTTGACATCAGGATGGTATTTACGCGCTAGTTTTCGATATGCTTTTTTGATATCATCTGCTGAGGCAGTCTTATCAATACCGAGCACTTTATAATAGTCTACAAATGCCATATCTCTTTTGCTGTGTTATAATAAATATAACAAATTTTTAGGAGCTTTGTTCTGCCTTTTGTCAAAAACAAAAGGCCTAGGAATTTTATACCTAGACCTCTTTTAGTGTGTTAAAAAGTGATGTACTTATTCTTTGTGATTATCTATCACCAGACGATTTTCTCTATTGGCGATCTGCCATGCGGTAAAGAAAACCAATTTTTCACGCTTGACCATAAGGGGAAAATCGATTTTATCATATGTGTCTGCTGGTGTATGATAATCCGGATGAAGGCCTGAGAAATAAAAGATGGAAGGGATTCCTTTTTTTGCAAAATTATAATGGTCTGATCGATAATAAAGACGCATCGGATCCTTTGGATTGTCATACATATAATCTATTTCCAACTTGGTGTTTTTATCATTTTCATCCTTATTGATGTGGTAGAGTTCAGAACTTAGTTTGTCCGAACCAATGGCATGAATGTAATCATGGTTTCCTTTGAGATGTTTGTCATCTACGCGGCCGATCATATCGATGTTAATACAGGCGACAGTATTTGCCAGTGGAAAGATTGGATTTTCGGTGTAAAATTTTGAACCTAGTAAGCCTTTTTCTTCTGCCGCATAAGTGATAAATAAAATACTGCGTCTTGGGCCGTTACCTGCAGCCTTTGCACGGGAAAAGCTACGCGCAAGCTCTAAAACTGCTGTCGTTCCGGAAGCATTGTCATCCGCACCAAAGAAGATATTTCCTTTGGAATCTTTGCCATCGTGATCATAATGTCCGCCGATCACGACAATTTCATCTTTCTTGTCAGTCCCCTCGAGGTATCCCAGTATATTCGGGTCAGATAAAGGTTTTGCATTTGTGCCAAATTCAGCTTTAAAACTGGTTGTGATTGCGAAAGAATTAGCTTGTCCAGAACGGTTAATTTTGCCGACAACAGCGGCTAGATTCGTGCGCGCAAGATTAAAAATATAATTTGCTGCATGATCGGTAATGTTGACCACTGGGATCATAGGGGATTTTTCAGGGGCTGGTTGGTCTATAGCCAGATTGTACCGGCCTTCGGTAGCACGGTCTCCGGCATCTTCAAGCAATTGTGACAGCTGGCTGTTAACAGCGAGTACTAATTTGGGCTTCTTCTTGAGAATTTCTTTGATTTTTTTATTTCTGCTTGTTGACCAGTCAGACGGTGTTTTTTTTCCGGTGATCCATGAGGTTCCCTTGTCGTCCGTAGGTTCACCCTCATTCAATAGTAAGACAACTTTATTGGTCAGGTCTAAACCGCTGATGTCGGAATACTTTGGATCATCGATGCCATAACCAATGAAGATAATCTCATTGCTTTCAAAGAGCTTATCCTCGTTGTTACCTATGACAAAGATATCCTTTCCATTTAAGAACGGCCGTTCATTGATGCTAAAGTGCTTGACTTTAAAACTGTTGTGTATGAGCTGTAAAGGTTGGAAGTAGGATCCATTTACTGGGGCTGAAAGGCCGTATTTCTTGAACTCGTTGGCGATATAATCTGCAGCCAACTGCCCGCCTTTCTGTCCTGTTCCTCTTCCTTCAAAGTCCACCGAAGCAAGTGTTCGTAAATGCTTTTGTGTGGATTCTACTGTGATCTCATTTGCATACTTGGTGCTGACATCCTGTGCCTGAGCACAACTCACTACAGAAAACGCCACCCAAATTAGGTTATATATTTTCTTCATTGTTTATTTTAGTATTTCGTATTGTAGCCTTCACCTTGCGGCTACGCCATACATTTTATTAAATAATATTGATACCAACTTTTATTCATCCAATCGATGAGCTATTCAGTCATAACCGCATTTACATACTACTACTGATGCCACATCCGGACGCCCCCTCTTTCCTAACCGATCTTGCTTATATAAGTATACAATATAACTAAAAAAGCGGATGAAAAGTAGAGTTTACCTTTCATCCGCTTCTTAAAATATGTTAATTTATTAACAGCTGCAAGCTATTTTATTGACACGATTGGCATGACGACCACCTTCAAATTCGGTTGTCATAAAACTTGATACGATCTTTTTAGCTAAATCAAGGTCGATAAAACGGGCTGGGACACATACGACATTAGCATCGTTATGTTGGCGTGCCAACGCGGCAATTTCCTCCAGCCAACAGATTGCAGCACGGATATTCTGATGTTTATTTGCTGTGATCGCAACACCGTTTGCGCTGCCGCAAATTAATACACCAGCATCGGCTTCTTTGTTTTCCACTGCGGATGCGACGGGATGTGCAAAATCTGGGTAATCCACTGAATCTGGCGAGTTTGTCCCAAAGTCCTGAACTTCATAGCCCAGTTCATTCAAAAAATCAACCAATGCCGTTTTGTACTCAAAACCTGCATGGTCACTTCCAATCGCAATTTTCTTTACGCTGCTCATTCTATTGTTATTTTATTTTTCTAATGCTAATTTTTTTCTTTTGACATCTGCTGAAACCATGATACTTACTTCATATAACAAGAACATTGGTGCTGCAACGGTCAACATCGTGATAATATCCGCAGAAGGCGTAATAACTGCAGCTATGACCAATATAATTACGGTGGCATAGCGACGGCTGGCACGCATAAATTCAGGTGTCATAATGCCTATTTTGGAAAGAATAAATACCAGGATCGGAAGCAGGAAAACAATTCCACAACCTAATGTCAATGTAGCGATCGTAGACAGATAATTGTCAATGGTAATCTGATTCACGATCTCGTCACTTAAGGAAACGTTCGCCAAAAAGTTAATGGATAATGGTACAACAATATAGTATCCGAAAAGTGCACCTAAAAGAAACAACATGGAAGAGTAAAACACAAATCCACGTGCAGAACGTCTTTCAACATCTGTCAATGCTGGTTTTACAAATAGCCAAATTTCGAATAAAAGATAGGGAAAACCCATCATCAAAGCCATCAGAAGACAGGAGTTGATCTGGAGCATAAATTGCCCTGCTAATTCCGTATTGATAATGTTAAAAGGTATTTTCTTGACACAGAAGTCGGCTAGATTGAATGCATCTGCGGCTTTGCACATCATGCGGTAAGTCCAAAAATCGAGATTCTTTGGACCCATGATTATATCGTTGAATACGAAGTCGTAGAATGTAAACGCAATACCCGCAAAGATACAGATTGCTATAGCCGAACGGACCAAATGCCATCTTAAGACCTCAAGATGGTCAAAGAAAGACATTTCTGCTTCTATATTCTTCCCTTTATTTTTGATAGCTTGTATTAAATCTTTCGAATTTGGTGTACTCATAAAAATTGTTTGGAAACAAAAATACCATTCTTATTGTAAAGAATGGTATTTTTTATATATGTAAAGATAATTTTATTTAATCTTCTACAGGATATTCAGTTAGGTCAAATGTTTCCATAAACTTTGTCGTGAAATTGCCCGCTCTAAAGTTAGGATCGCGCATTAATCTCAGGTGCAAAGGAATGGTAGTTTTGATACCCTCGATTACGAATTCGCTTAATGCACGCTCCATGGTACAGATTGCTTCTTCACGTGTTTGTGCAACACAGATTAACTTGGCAATCATGGAATCATAGTTGGGGGGAATTGTATAACCGGAATAAACGTGTGTATCTACGCGCACGCCATGGCCTCCCGGAGAGTGAAAATTCGTGATTCGACCAGGTGAAGGACGGAAATTGTTGAACGGATCTTCCGCATTGATACGACATTCGATTGCGTGCATTTCCGGCTCATAATTTTTTCCTGAGATCGGAATTCCTGCCGCAACTTTGATCTGCTCTTTGATCAGATCGAAGTTGATAACTTCTTCGGTTACAGGATGCTCTACCTGAATACGTGTATTCATTTCCATAAAGTAGAAGTTGCGGTGTTTGTCAACCAAGAACTCGATTGTACCGGCACCTTCATAGTTTACAGCTTTTGCACCTTTTACAGCTGCTTCACCCATTTCAGCTCTTAATTCAGGTGTCATAAATGGGGAAGGAGATTCTTCGATCAATTTTTGGTGACGACGTTGGATGGAACAGTCACGCTCGGATAGGTGACATACCGTGCCAAACTGGTCCCCTACGATCTGGAATTCAATGTGGCGGGGTTCCTCAACATATTTTTCAAGGTAGATACCATCGTTACCAAAAGCAGCTGCAGATTCTACACGGGCAGAATCCCAAGCTGGTTCGAACTCTTCGTCTTTCCAGATGATACGCATACCACGGCCACCACCGCCAGCAGTAGCTTTAATAATAACAGGATAACCTATTTCATTGGCTAGTTTGATGCCTTCTTTTACGTTTGAGATCAAACCATCTGAGCCGGGCACAGTGGGTACGCCAGCTTGTTTCATGGTGTCTTTAGCACGGGACTTGTCGCCCATTTTTTCGATCTGTTCTGCAGTAGCACCAATAAATTTGATACCATACTCTGCACAGATCGCCGAAAAACGTGCGTTCTCAGACAAGAAGCCATATCCTGGATGAATTGCATCTGCATTTGTCAATTCAGCTGCAGAAATAATATTCGGAATGTTTAAGTAAGAATCTTTACTTGGTGGAGGGCCGATACAAACCGCTTCGTCAGCAAAACGTACATGTAAGCTATCTCTGTCTGCGGTTGAATATACTGCAACACTTTTGATACCCATCTCACGGCAGGTGCGGATAATGCGCAGGGCAATTTCTCCTCTATTTGCAATTAATATTTTTTTAAACATTGTCTTGAATTATGAAGTTTACAAAAATGTAGCCCTTTGGAGGCTACATAGGTATTCATTTACGTGTGTAAATTACTTAGGCTCAACTAAGAATAATGGTTGATCGTACTCAACAGGTTGAGCATCTTCTACCAAAATCTTAACGATTTTACCAGAAACTTCAGATTCGATTTCGTTGAACAATTTCATAGCTTCAACAATACACAATACAGAACCTGTATTGATATCATCACCAATATTAACGAAAGATGGTTTACCCGGTCCGGCTGAACGGTAAAATGTACCGATCATTGGTGATTTGATGGTAATCAAGTTAGCATCATTGTTAGCAGCTGGCGCAGCAGGAGTAGCCACAGGCGCTGGAGCTGCTGCTTGAGCAACTGGAGCTGCGGCCACAGGCGCTACAGCCGGAACAGTAGCTGTTACATACGTAGGCTCTTGATTTGTCTTTATTGTAATTTTAAAATCTTGCTCTTCAATCGAGACTTCATTCACACCTGATTTTGAAACGAATTTAATCAAGTCCTGAATTTGTTTGATATCCATACCCATAGTATTCTAGGTTTTGTTTGTTTCTTAAAAAATTCTAACTGTCAAAAGTAATAAAATATACCATAAAATGGACAATTAATACGCCCATTTTAAATAGATGGATCCCCAAGTGAAACCACCACCGAAAGCAGCAAGGATCAAGTTGTCTCCTTTTTTCAATTGAGATTCCCATTCCCATAAGCATAGTGGGATTGTTCCACTGGTCGTATTACCATATTTTTGGATGTTCACCATTACCTTTTCTTCGGGAAGGCCCACGCGTTCTGCTGTCGCATCAATGATACGTTTATTGGCTTGATGAGGTACTAACCAGGCTATATCTTCTGATTTCAAGTTGTTTTTTTCCATCACTTCATGTGCTACATCGGCCATATTGGTGACGGCAAATTTAAATACTGTGCGTCCTTCTTGGTAAGCATAATGTAGGCCAGCGTCAACCGTTGCATGGCTGGCTGGATTTAATGAACCCCCTCCTTTAATATTAAGATATTGGCCACCTGAACCATCCGTCTTTAGAATAGCATCTTGTATACCCAGCCCTTCTTCATTTGGCTCCAATAACACACAACCACAACCATCACCAAAAAGAATACAGGTATTGCGGTCCTGATAATTGATCACCGATGACATTTTATCTGCGCCTACAACAAGTACTTTTTTGTGTGTACCAGCAGTGATAAACTGTGTTCCGGTATTTAGACCGAACAAGAAGCCTGAACAAGCCGCCTGTAGATCAAAGCCCCAAGCATTGGTCGCTCCGATTTTATCGGCCAAAATATTCGCGGTAGCGGGAAACAACATATCTGGTGTACTGGTACAGAAGATAATTAGGTCGATATCCGTCGCTTCTATTCCCCTCTTTTTCAATAAACCTTGAACGGCAGGTACGGCAAGATCTGATGTAGCCAGCCCTTCGCCCTTTAAGATGCGTCTCTCTTTGATTCCTGTTCGTGATACAATCCACTCATCGTTGGTATCGACCATTGTTTCCAATTCTTTGTTGGTGAGGATGTAATCCGGAACGTAACCATTTACAGCCGTAATTGCGGCATGAATCTTTGACATAAATACTTAATTGAAAATAGATCTGATGCTGTCAATGAATTTAGACTCGATCATATCTCTTGAAAATAAAACCATATTT
>JAQZAZ010000129.1 GCA_029239355.1 Sphingobacterium sp. | reverse complement strand
AGATGGACGTTTTGAAGTTGTAGACTATCCAACAAAGCAATCAGATCCGATGACATATTTTCAAGATCATAGCCTTCCGATACACGTTCACTCATGCCATGACTTTTGAGATCATACATGACCACGTGGAAATGCTGCGCTAGGATTGGAGCAATATTAAAATAATAAATAGAGAGGTTGCTGAACATGCCGTGGATCAATACCACGGTATGTTCAGCACCTTTATTTAGTTCTTGTATGTGAACCTTTCTGTTGTTGACCGTAATTATTGGCATTCGTAGATATAATTGATGATCATACGGAGGTCAAGATTGATCAGTTGATCCAGGTCCATCGAAGATAACCAGCCTGTGAAATCAATCTGGTCACCAAAATGTGCCTTGATTTTCTCTGAAAAAGAAACAATTTCTATGCTGTCCATTTCAAGATCCTTTGTGAAGGAGCTTTCTGGTGTGATATCCATCTCTTCTACAAATTCTTCGCCGATAACTTCTGTTATAAAGCCTTTTAATAAAGCGAATAATTCTTCATGATTCAATTTTAGTGTGGTGTTTACAGTGTCCATCCGATAATATAATTTTGGTGTTTGATCGTTTTTATTTCTATTTGATTGATCCAGAGATGATCTCCCTGGATGTGTTCTACTTCATATCTTTTTGGGTTGCCCTGTAGGCCAGTCCCCAGAAATTTTCCGTAAGCT
The DNA here is from genome assembly GCA_029239355.1 of Sphingobacterium sp. Lineage (GTDB taxonomy): Bacteria > Bacteroidota > Bacteroidia > Sphingobacteriales > Sphingobacteriaceae > Sphingobacterium. The sequence goes on along the minus strand of JAQZAZ010000129.1, from coordinate 15,448 downwards.
TCTTTCGCTACCCAAAAACGGGTCGTCCATTCCGCCTGTTCCCTGTCTTTTAGCAATTCCATTTCAGCATCGGTAAAGACCAGTGGGTAAAAACCGGCACTGCGCTCCTCGATGTGTTCCATGTCAATACCTACAGGTCTGTCTTGACGGGCGATAGCTACGGCATCTTTTCCCTTGTGGGCCAGTGATACATGAATATCTTTAGTCGCATCGCCCAGTAGATAAGGCTTACCGACTTCATCCGAGCGGATCTCAAACGTAATGGGATAGCAGGGGAGGTTTTTCTGACGGTTCAACAGCTGTCGCACCGCATCTTTTACCGCAACACGGCTTACCATCCAACTTTTTCTACGGTTGGGCAACAATTGTTGGTAGTGCTGTTTTTCCGTTTGGTTGAAATAGCGTTTCAGGATAAAGTCCCAGGAAGCGACACGGGTATAGGCCTGGTGGAAAAAGAAAATGCTTGGTGCAATTTCCACTGAGAGACGGTTGTGCAATGGCGACATGGAAACATTCCATAATGCTTCGTCGATTTCCAATCGTCGATTTTGCCAGCCCCTGATCGAGCACCATACTTTCCCGTTTCGTTGGAGCGTTATATTTGCGATAGCAAACTCATCATTCAACTCAGTCAACATACAGGTGCATTCGAATACTCCATTTTGGTCATGCATGTCGTCGAAAAATTCGATTTCTTTGATTTTAACAGGGAATGCAATGCGATCTTTTGTCAGTGTAAGCTGAAGCCACAAACCAAACAATTGTCCCGCATTATCCAATAGCGAGCCCTTTCCTCCATTGCTCTTGATCTTGCCAATGATACCCTTTTTACCTACAGCGGTTACCTCCATAATGCCTTGATAGGCTGTTCCATGGAACATATGCTTATCATAGATTTCTTCGGAAGTACGCGTGATGGGCAGGGGCTCACCTATGGAAAGATCAAACTGTGGTGCGACGGGATATACCGCAGACAGCGCTACCTCTGCATTTGCAAAATTCTCGATATCCAGATAGGCAAGTTGAGCGGAACGCCATTCGCCCTTGACCATTTTCTCAAATGGTTTGGCTACATTCATCCATTGGAAGACACTCACGTGCATGATCTTATGGATCTTGGTAGCAGGTTGTTCTGCCTGAGCGATTTCGGCCAGCAATTCAAAAATCATGGTCATCGGGATCACCGGTTCCATGTCCGCTACTTCTGACCATCCCTGCGGTTGTCGCAGCAGACTATGATCGATCAGGTAGGGATGACTGTCCAAATTGACCTGGAGCATTTTTGAAAAATGTCTGTCTACAGGTTTTTCTATGACAAGAGGTGTGGCGACAGTTGCTGCACTGCTCGGAGCAGGCCGGTTCTGGAAGAGTGTCAATACTTCTTCCTGCATCCGGATCATGTCAGCGATATTCTCCTGAAATGCCTGTACCAATGGATGATTACTCTTTACAGCTGTTCCCGAGGTCAGTTGTGGCTGTATAGGATCAAAAGATTTTCCTAAGCTCTTGACCGCATCAAAATTACGGACGATAGGCGAACCGAGCTGCAACTTCATGCCTTTGTTTGTCGCCTTTTTTATATGGTTTTGTACCGCCAGAAAATCCAGCGCCACCGTTTTTCCTTCTACAAATAAAGCGGCAACAACACGTTGTAGCTGCGCAAGTGCTGAACGTGTTACCACACTGGATGCTAGGGTGCTGAAAGCTTTTCCCTTTAAGGTGTCGTCAATAAAGCCGATCAGTCCACCGGTACCCACCTGGATAAAGAACCGGACTCCCTCGTCATAAAGCTTTTCCGTTAGCTCGCGGAAACGGACCGGTTGTACAAGGTGTTCGGCACTCAATTGGCGGATGGCCTGTTGATCCGATGGGTAAGGCATTAGTGTCGTCGCTGACCACAAAGGGATCTTGGTCTGCTGAAATTGTACTTTTTCCATGCCTGCAAGAATTAGATCGAGTTTATCCGCTACAAAAGGAGAGTGAAAACCCGACTGGAATGGCAGGATCTGATGAAATATCTGTTTCGCTTTCAGCAGAGGTACCAGCTCTTCTAAAGCGGTATTGCTGCCGCATAGAATGACCTGATGCGGACAGTTGTCATTGGAAACATACATATTGGGGATTTCAGCAATCAAAGGACTGATTTCCTGTAGTCCTGTTCCGATAGCAATAAATTTGGAATCCTTGAGTTCAAATGTCTCCGGGTTAAGTACATCAATAAGATCCTTGACCGAACTCGCTTCCGCTAGTTCCGAAGAGTAGCCTGCTAACCATTCACCTAAGCTATGCCCGGCGTTCATATCAGGATAGATCCCCAGTTTTTTTAGGGAATTGTCCAAAATACTGCAAGAATTGAAAATAGCCAACGCATCATTCAGCAGTCCTTCACCCTCGGTTTGTATAGGTGCTGTCAGTCCAAAATAACGGCTGACCGAGTCTACCTCTCCCTTGGCTAAGCCATCTAAACCAGGGAAGACGAAGGCAACCTTGCCTCCATCTTGTAATAATGGGGTAGAAGTATACCAGATATCCTGCTTGTTGCGCCAGGCTTTATCTTTAGAAACGATTTTGATTGCCTTTTCAACCCGCTCTGGGGTGGGGTCAAAAAGGGCGAGACGATAACTGCCTTCACCCACTGTTGTGTCGTTATGCTGTAAGGCAGAAAGTAATTCCGCATGTGTTGGTCGGGCAAGTAACAATACGGGATCTTTTTTAGGCATATCATAGCCTGTTAAGACCACGTGCGCGTTAATACCGCCAAAACCAAAAGCATTTACCGCGGCCACCTTAGGCAGACCTGTCTTTGACCAGCTTTTTGCTTCTTGTACTGGAGCAAATCGCGTTGTTTGCATATCAGCGGTTGGGTTTTCGCAATAAAGAGTTGGTGGTAGTGTATCGTGGTATAGCGCCAAACAGGTTTTTATCAGGCCCGCGATTCCCGCCGCCGGCATGGCATGACCAATATTGGATTTGACCGACCCGATCCCAGCGACCGGCGCAGCGTCTTCTTTACCGAAAAACTGCGATAGTGTCTGTAATTCGGTTTTATCTCCAAGAGGTGTCCCTGTACCGTGTGCTTCCAGATAGCCTATCTGTTTTTCGTCCAGTTCAGCATTTATCCAAGCCTGTTGTAAAGCCTTTAATTGTCCTTTCACGGATGGACTCATGACACTGGTGCCATGACCATCGCTGCTCACGCCCACACCTTTGATGACCGCATAGATTTTATCCTGGTCACGCACAGCATCGTCGAGTCGTTTTAATACAACAAAACCACAGCCTTCACCGATGAGTAGGCCATCGGCATCCATGCTGAAAGGTTTGATCTGCTGGTTGTGAGAAAGGGCACCCAATTGCGCAAAGATGCTCCAGAAAGCAGCATTTTGTCCTGTATGTACACCGCCCGCAATCATGATATCACTACGGCCACGCTGCAATTCCTGTACAGCATGGTCTACAGCGATCAAGGCGCTGGCACAAGCAGCATCTACAGTAAAGGCCACTCCGCCGAGATTGAAGCGGTTGGCAACAAGCGAAGCCACAAGATTTGGGATTAAGCCCATAGCCGTATCAGCGGCAAAGCGTCCCTTGCGTTCCTGGAATGCTTGTTTTACCTTTTCGATATCAGCAGCTGGCACCTGCGGTAAAAGTTCCTGTAAAAGGGAGGAAATCTGTTCGCCAGTACGTACGATTTCTATGGCACGGGTAGCTCCCGGTCCAGTATAATTTCCTTTCCCGATCACAATTCCCGCCCTTTCCAGGGATACCTGTTTTTGGAATACACCAGCATCTTCCAGTGCTTTCTGTACCAGATCAAGTGTTAGCAGGTGATCCGGCTCGGTTCCCTCAACGGCAAGTGGTAAAATACCAAATGCCGTTGGATCGAATACAAAGTCTGGGATAAAACCACCACGTTTGCAATAAAAGCGATCTACAGTCCCCGGACCATCACTAAAATGGATCGGGTCAATGCGGTCGGCTGGAGCAAATTCGGTGGAGTCTACCTTATTGATGATATTTTGCCAGAACATATTGGCATCCTGTGCTCCCGGAAAGACACAGGATAAACCAACGATGGCAATATCTGTTTTCTTCATAATCAATGGATATGACGGTTTACCAATTGTTGCCTGACATAATTAACACTTGGCTTTCCGTACCATACCTGATCTCGTTAAGGAAAATTTCTTTCCCTTCATCCAACGAAATAAGCGAGATGCCACGGCGCTCATATTCTGTTTCCAATGTCTGCGAAACCATACCTGCACCTTTCCAAGGACCCCAATTGATCGAAATAACCTTTCCTTTCAACCGTTTATTCAATACGTTGGCATAATCATCCAATACACTGTTTGCTGCCGCATAATCTGTCTGACCTTTGTTGCCATAAACAGATGCTATACTCGAAAATAAGACGACAAATTGACAATCTGAACGTAGTTGTTCCGCCAATACGCGCAATGGTTTTACTTTGGTATCAAAGACACGTCCAAAAGAATGGATTGTTTTTTGTTTGAAAAGTTTATCTTCCAATAGGCCGGCACCATGGATAACACCATCGAGCTGTCCATATTGCGCATATATCTGATGGAGTAAAGTAACTAACCCAGCCTCATCGCAAAGATCCAATGATTCATAAACGACAGTGTTTCCTAAGCGTTCCATATCATGGATGGTGCGCAGGATCTGGTTGTTCTTATAGATGCGGAGGGTTTCTTTCTCAATTTGTGCCGGAGCATGGAATAGGCCCGATTTGATGAGCTGAGTCCTGATCTGCTCCTTGGAAGTCATTGTTTCTAGCTCCTTTGAGATCGAGGTATCTTTTCTTGGATCTGCTGACCTGCCCACAAGGATGTAGGTACAAGGGTAGGAGGCCGACATATGTTTTACCAATTCAGAAGTGATACCCTGTCCACCGCCAAGTACAAGGACAACAGATTTTTGATCCAGCTGGATTTGCACTTCTTCGTTGCCTGTCGACAGTGGCGAAGGAATAATATCGACTGTATGACGTTGATCATTCTTGTAGATAACCTCTACGGTTTTATCGGTTGTCAAGATTTCTTTTAGTGCGATTTCAGCGATCTGATCTGTTTCCTGTGGTGTGCTTAAACTGATCAATCGACAGCTGGTCTGTTCAAATTCACGAGCTAGACTTTTAAACAGTCCCGGGTAACCCTGGTAGTGGCGTAAGGCATGTGTATCATTTGTTTTTTCTACATGTGCCGGAATATCAGAGATTAAATAAACCCATTTGGCCCTGTCCAGATCCATTTTTTTGATCAGATCAACTTGATCTATAATATTATGTTGTACTGTTGCTGAAAATATGTCGGAAATAATTAGCCCATCGAAGACAGCGAGATCATTTTCCGGATTGACCAGTTCTGCGATAGCACCATGTTTTTCGAGCACGGTTTTGATGGCCAGGGTCTGTTGCCCATGATCAGGAGCAATGGCAAAACGTTTGCCCTGTAGAATTTCTGTATCTTGTGCAGCCGCCGCATCTGCTGGTGTCAGGTCAAAACGAAGTCTGGACAAGAGGCTCTGTTCAGGAGCTGTTTCACTAACTTCACTAATCCATGAAGCAAGACCGTTAAGGGTTTTAATCGCTGCTAAGGTTTCCATCAGATCTTCGGCATGTTCGAGATCCTCCCCAAAACCAATTTTGGTCTTCAGTTCAGCAATGATTTCCATCCGTTTGATCGAGTCTATGCTCAAATCTGCTTCCAGGTCCAAATCCAATCCCAACATTTCTTTGGGATAACCGGTTTTTTCACTGACGATATCCAGTATTGCTGTTTGTAATTCCGCAAGGGAGAGCACAAACTGATTTGCTGTTGTGGGTGTCGATACTGCTGTCTGAGCGCTTGTTGCAGGCTCTGCTGTTGCGCCGCTGAATTCTGTTAACCAGGAAACCAGGCCATTTAAGGTTTTTATGGCAGCCAATTGTTCCATGATTGTATCTTCATTTGCATGATCGAACTTTAGTGTTCCAAGCTCTGTACGCAATGTTCCGATAATTTCGACCCGCTTGATTGAATCAATGCTGAGATCGGCTTCCAGATCCATTTCCATACCCAGCATCTCTTGTGGATAACCGGTCTTGTCGCTTACTACCTGTAATAATAAAGTTTTAATGTCTTTAGTTGATGTTTGTACAGCCGTTGCGACAACGGAATTTTCGTTGAGTGTGGGTTGAACGGTAATCGGGGTTGCACGATCTACAGTCACATTTGGTGTGGGACTTGAATAGACCTGCATAGGTGCTACTTGTGGGTTTTGCCCCAAAAAGGAAAGCATGACATCACGTTGCGCCTGGATCAGCATTTTCATGCTGTTTAAATATTCTTGCAGCATACGCTCAGCAGCAGGTTGTGCTTCTGTCGTTGCAGCTATAGGGTTGTTAAGGTTGCTCATTTTAATGGGGCTTACAATTGGCAATGCGCCATTGACAGGTAGCGTTCCTGTCGTTGGATGTGCAGCCTGTCCATTGACACGCCAGATAGCGGGGCTTTTCTTATATAGGTCTGGTTGATCCAATTGAATAAGTTGAACCTGACGGCCTTCAAAAAGTTTATCAATAGCGAAATTGCGGCCAGTTCCCAAATATTGCGCAAGCATACAGAGTAGGTGCGTCAATTTGTTGCGGTTGCTATCCTCTACGTACAGGGTCAGTTGATCATGCTCCAAACAAGATTTGGTCAGACCCGTCAGTACTTTACCTGGACCTACCTCAATAAATATCCTTGCGCCATCTGCGTACATGGCCTGAAGCTCCTCAACAAAGCGGACAGGTTGGACCAGATGATCAGTCAGTCTTGCTTTTATTTCGGATGCCGAATTAGGATATAAGCTTGTTGTTGTGTTTGACCAGACCGGTAGTTGCATTTCTTGGAAAGGAACATCCTTCAATACATTCGCATAAAGCTCTTTTGATCTAGCGACTAAAGGACTATGGAAAGCACAGGCCACCTCTAGCTTTTTAGCAGAGACCCGTTCCTGTTTTAACAGTTCCATGAGTTTCCCAATAGCTACTGTACTACCTGCAACAACACATTGCGTCGGAGAATTGTAATTCACCGGATAACATCCTTCCACACGGTTGAGGAGTGCCTTCAACTGTTCTGCATTTGCGTTAACAGCAACCATAGTGCCGGGATCGCCATTTTCTACCGAATCCAGGATGGATTGAGCACGCTTACTGCTCAGGTCAACTAATTGTTCTTCGTCAAATACACCAGCGAAACACAATGCCGGCAATTCACCGTAGCTATGGCCCGCCAGCATATCTGGGACGATACCCAGTGACTGGAGTAATTTAGCTAAGGCTAAATCAACAATACCCAAAAGCGGTTGTGCCAGACGAGTATCTTTGATGGTTTCCTTTTGTTGTTTTAAAGAATCAGCATCAAATGTAGTTGAAGGAAAGACCACTTTTTCCAGTTCAGGATACTGGGCGATTAGCTTTCGCATTGCTGGGAATACCACAAAGAGATCACGAGCCATATTGATACGTTGACTACCTTGTCCCGGAAATAAGAATGCTGTTTTACCTTCACGTTTATTGACAATAAAGGTGTCTTTGCTTTCAATACCAGATAATACCAATTCGATTTTCATCATCAGGTCTTCGGCTGTATCGGCAACAATGCTGAGCTGGATCTCTTTCTCAGAAGCAACGGCTAAGCTGTAGGCAATATCTTTTAGCGGAAGGCTATCGTTGATATCTAACAGTGCTTTTACCTGACCCAATTGACCCTTAGCTTCGTCGTAGCTGTCGCCACGGAAGACAAACAGTTCTGATGGCCAGCACTGCAATGCGATTGTACTATCCTCCTGGGGGTGGTTTGCAATAACAGCATGGAAATTTGTTCCGCCAAAACCAAAGGCGCTGATGCCAGCATAACGTCTTTTTTCTCCCCATAGACCAGTTTCAGCATGGAAAGCGAAAGGACTTGTTTGTGTATTATAATATGCATTCGGCTGTTGGAGGTGAAGTGTTGGTGGTTTTACACCATGAAATACAGCTAGGGAAGCTTTGATCAAGCCTGCCAATCCTGCAGCACATTTTGTGTGACCGATCTGGGTTTTGACCGAACCTAAATGCGTTTGTGCTGGTAAGGCACCTGAACGGCTGAATAAATTAGTCAGTGCGCTTAGTTCTGTTTTATCACCAACAACTGTTCCTGTACCATGCGCTTCAACCAGACCAACGGAAGCTGCGCTGATACCTGCTTGGTTATAGGCACGTTCCAGTGCGCGTACCTGACCGATTTTTCGGGGAGCGGTGAGGCCTAACGCTTTTCCATCACTGGATCCGCCAACGCCTTTGATAACCGAGTAGATGCGGTCGCCATCGCGTATAGCATCTTCGTAGCGTTTGAGTACCAATATTGCCACCCCCTCACCAAGGGCAATCCCATCTGCCTCACTGTCAAATGTGGCACATCGTCCTTTACGTGAGAGTGCATGTGTGCTGGAAAACATCAGGTAATCGTTGATCCCATTATGGAGATCCGCTCCACCCGCAAGCACCATATCCGATTTACCCAGAATAAGTTCCTGACAGGCTAGATCAATCGCTGCAAGGGATGAGGCGCAAGCAGCATCCACCGTGAAATTTCTGCCGCCAAGATCCAGTCTATTTGTGATCCGACCAGCGATAACATTGGCCAATATACCAGGAAAAGAATCTTCTGTGGTATGAGGGAATGCTTCCTTCACTTCTTCATGAAGTTCTCCGAATACCTGTTTGTAGTATCCTCTAAAGCTATAGCTATTGGCAAGGTCGTTGCCACCTTCCGCACCGATGATAACGGAAATGTTTTCGCGGTTGATTTGTTTTTCGCCATAACCGGCATCTTCCATGGCACGCTTTGCTACCAATAGCGTCAGCAATTGTGTTGGTTCAATGGCTGCGAGCGATTGTGGTGGAATACCGAAAGCTAAAGGATCAAAATCAATTTTCGGAATAAAACCACCCCATTTTGAGTGCGATACATCTGGACCATCTGCGTCAGGTTTGTAGTAAATTGCCTTGTTCCAGCGTTCGTCAGGAACTTCGGTAACGCTATCTTTTCCAAGGATAATATTGCGCCAAAATTCTTCCAGATTTTTGGCTCCCGGAAAAATACACTCCATTCCAACAATGGCGACATCCAAAGGTTTTTCGCTGGAAAGTGGTTCTTCTGGTAATATTGCTTTATGGATATACTGCTGATTGTCGATGCCGACATGTTGATGCAGCACATCTAGGGAGATCACCTTGTTCTGCATGGTTGCAATCTGGCCGATCATATACATACCCAGGTCCAGTTGTTCACTTTTAGGGATGTTGACCAGTTGATCTCCTTGGCGGTCTACACCTTTAGCCGCAATACGCAGACGACCGACGTTTAATTTTTCGAGTTTTTCCCAGACTTCTTTTTTATCTACACCCGCAGCCAATAGCTTGGACTTTTCTCGATTGAAGTGTTGTGCAAAAGCCGTATTTAAACAACGGGTTTCATGTCCTGGTGCTGTCTCCAGGAGGACAGTGTCCCTGGCTTGCATGGCTTGCAGCTGAAATTCTTCCTGAATTGCACCTGTACTTACAGCCTCTTGCGTATAAAGATATGCTGTTCCCATCAATACACCGACTTTTACGCCTCGGGCAGCTAAGGGAGCTGCCATGATAGAAACAAATGCTGTTGAGAAAGCATTGTGTATGCCACCGGCAAAGAAAACACTGATCTGTTCTGGATGATCCTCTTTTAAGATGCGTTCGATCTGTTTTTCCCAGAGAACGGTGCTCGAAAGAGGTCCTACGTGGCCACCGCATTCGCGACCTTCGAAAATGAAATTTTTGGCACCCTCCTTTAGAAACATGTCGAGCAGGGCAGGAGACGGTACATGTAGAAACGTTGTTATGCCGGCTTTTTCAAATACCTTAGCCTGTGCAGGTCGGCCACCGGCAATCAGGACAACGGGAGGTTTAGCTTCCAGGATATACGCTGTCTGTTCTTCACGCAATTCCTGTGGTGCAAAGCCTAAGATACCCACTCCCCAAGTTTTGTTTCCAGCGAGTTGTTTGGTTTCCATAACCAAGGTTTTCGCTTGTTCACCACGGAGCAGAGACAGGGCAACAAAGGGGAGTGCTCCAGCTTCCGCTACGGCATTGGCAAAACCAGGGACATCGCTGACACGGGTCATAGGACCCTGTGCGATTGGATAACGCAGGCCTAGTTGTTTCGCTAATACATTGTCACTGTCAATCGGCTTTAACGCTTTCGCCTGCATTAAATGGCCGTACATGGCTTCCTTAAATCCGAAAATAAGCTTTTTCAGTGTTCTGAAATCTTCATAAAGATCGATGGCCAAGGAAATGTCTTGCCCCATCGGGATATAACTCGTAGCAGGATTCAGGTCGGTAAAATATGCGCTGAGTTCGGCTGTGTCAACCTGATCCGATAATGCCGGTGAATTTGGCCGCACGAGCACACGATGATTGGCAATGATCTTGGTTTCCGTCCCGTTTAATTTTCCACAGAGCGTTTTGAAGTCATGGGGAACGGAACATTCTGGGAACAGTGCAAGTTGGCTGTCCAACACAATTCCAGTGGCACCAAGGGCTTTTGCGGCAGCGGCGGTATGCAGGCCTATGCCACCTTGTACCCAAACAGGTATCGACTGGATTTCTTGGATAATTCGTTGGAAGAGGATAAATGTGGATTCATAACCAACGAGGCCTCCGGCTTCATTTCCTTTTATGATAATTCCTTTTGCATTAAGCTTTTTTGCCAACAAAGCTTCTTCTAGGCTGTTGACTTGATACACAATAGACAAGTGTTCGGCGGTGGGAGCACAGGTGCCAAAAGGAAGAATGATAATATTTACCTTCTCCGGAATTTGGAGGGATAGCAATTTATCATTTGGAAAATAAATTCCATAATTAAAGAGAGCAGTCTGATCAAGTCGATTCAGTGCTTCCTGAGCGCTGGCTAAGTCGTGTCCTAAACTTAATACGGGAAATGCACCCGCCTGATGGAGTTTGGGCATGAGGTTGACGTCAGGCTTTTCAAAAGGTGTTAATCCAATAATGGTTAAATTTTTCATGCATTGATGATATTGAAAATATAATAGCAGGAGATCCCATAACAAAAATCAAAATCGTCGTGGCTTTGATAGGAGGGCTGTTATGGTGGAATAAAAGTAATTAATTTTTGTTATATTTTTAATAATAAAGGTAATTTGATAATGATTTTTTAACAAAAAAGTAGTAAATGTCTGAGTATTATTAACCAAGAGGCTACAAATTTATTGAAAAACGGCTTTGGTTTTTATTTTATGAGGATGTTCTAAAAAAAATAACTAATTAATTTATGCTTGAATAACTAAATGGATAATTTTATCTCACAAGCTTTTATTAATGATGTTTTTTGGTAATTGATTGTCTTTTTTCTGTTTAATCGTCTTTAGAAGGACTTGTTGAGGCTGTTTGGAAATGATAAAAGCCAATCAAGATATCGAATTTCTTGCTCGGTATACCATTTGTTATATTTAACTTTTAAATTAAATATTAATAATGCTCAATATATCAGTTGATTAGTGTTATTTTTATGGTTATTCTTGCAAGGGAGGCAAAAGAAGCGTATGATACCTTTTTCGGGGTGTAGCGTAGCCCGGTATCGCGCCACATTTGGGATGTGGAGGTCGTAGGTTCGAATCCTGCCACCCCGACTAAAAAGCTCTAATGAAAGTTAGGGCTTTTATTGTTTCTAAGCAGGAGGAGAACCTACGACCTCTTGGAGGTATATGGGTTCGATCCGCAGGAGGCTCAGGGTAGTGTTTGGGCGATGTGGGGCTGAGCCAATCCTGCCACCCCGACTAAAAAGCGCTAATGAAAGTTAGGGCTTTTATTGTTTCTAAGCAGGAGGAGAACCTACGACCTCTTGGGGGGTATATGGGTTCGATCCGCAGGAGGCTCAGGGTAGTGTTTGGGTGATGTGGGGCTGAGCCAATCCTGCTACCCCGACTAAAAAGCGCTAACAAAAATTAGGCTTTTATATAGAACAAAAGGGATCATTGATCCCCCACATTATTCATCCCGCAGGCTATCAACGGGATTGGCTATTGCGGCCCGAAGCGCCTGCCAGCTTACTGTAACCAGTGCAATACAGATTGCGATCAATCCTGCCGCGACAAACATCCACCATTGGAGGTTAATACGGTAGGCAAAGTTTTCCAGCCATTTGTTCATAATCCACCAAGCAATAGGCGAGGCGATGAGTAAGGCAATCAGCACTGGTTTCATAAAATCTTTGGAAAGCAGTGCCACCACACCCGATATCGAGGCGCCCAGTACCTTGCGAATTCCGATTTCTTTATTTCGTTTACTTGCTGTAAATGAGGCTAGTCCATATAACCCCAGGCAAGCAATAAATATGGCCAATCCGGCAAATAGACCAAGGATTCTTTGCTGCCTGATGTCTGTTTTATAAAGGGTGTCAAACTTCTGATCCAAAAAAGTGTATTCAAAGGGGTAAAGCGGAGCTGCTTTATTGAATGCGGCTTCGATTGTTTTCAATGCAGCAGGAAAGTCATTCGTATTCAATTTTATAACTACTGTTCGCAGGTCGTCGGATGGCGAAATAACAAGCGCATCCATGTTTTCTTTCAGGGAAAGGAAGTTGAAATCGTCTACGACACCGATGATGGTTCGGCGTGAAGAATCCCGGATCGTATTTCTTATCCATTTACCGATGGCTTGTTCGGGGGTAAAACCAAGCTGTGCCGCTGCTGTTCGGTTAATGAGTACTGCTTTGGTGGAGTCTGTTGGATATTGTAAGGAAAAATCCCGCCCAGCAAGTATCTTCAGTCCTAAGGTGCGGACAAATCCAAAGTCGGTAAATTCCGTTCTGGATTTCCATGACTCGGTATCCTTTCTCTCCACCTCAAAGTTATGGCTATCGAAAAAGCCGCCCGGTTCGCCGGACATGAACGAAACTGAGGCAATACTGCTGTTGCTCAGCAACTCGTTTTTGAATGTATGCATGTTGCTGTACAGTTCACTATTATCCAATGGAATCACTATGCTTTGCTGATCATCATATCCCAACCCTCTTTCTTTTACATATTTCATCTGTTTTGTGATGATGGTGGTTCCGATAATAAGTAAAATAGAAATGCTGAACTGTAATACCACTAAAATCTGACGAAACAACGCTCCACCCTTGCCTAATTGCAGTTTACCCTTCAATGTCTGGATCGGAGAAAAAGTCGACAGGTAAAAAGCTGGATAACTTCCTGCCAATAATCCAACTACAAAGATAATGGCCGCTAAAAAGGCATATATTGGCCAGGAATCCCAAGAAACCGTCAACGTGTATCCCAACAGCTGATTGTAAATTGGCATCAGTAATTGTAATATAGCAATGGAGAGCAAGCATGATATAAAAGTCATTAGGAGAGATTCACCAATGAATTGATAAGTCAGTTGTGTGCGTTGTGCCCCCAGTACTTTTCTCAGGCCGACTTCTTTTGATCGATCCACCGCTCGAATGGTGGAGAGGTTCATAAAATTGATACAAGCGATCACTAATATCAGGATAGCGATGGAAAGAAAGATGTATACGACTTTTTTATCTCCATGTTTTACATCGTCAAATTGGCTGTGGGGTTCGAAATAGATGTCATATAATGGCGTCAGCGAAAGATCGAATTTAATGTTCATGAGATTGGAAACTGCTTTCATGTGTTTATCCATAAACTGTGGAAGCTTGTTTTCGAGCAGTTTTTTATCCGTATGCTCACCGAGTAAGACATATGTAAACATACTGTTGTTAATCCAGCCCTTAAACCACTCTTCTTTAGAATAGTTGGCGAGTGGTATGACCAGGTCAAAATCCAAATGTGAATTGGTGGGGACGTCTTTGGCGATACCTGTAACGGTAAGCTGTTTGTTTTTATCCAGCTTCAGTACCTTGCCCATTGGATTTGCATCGCCAAAGTATTTTTTAGCACTAGTCTCCGTAAGCACTACGCTCGCGGGGTTCTGCAAAACAGTCTTTGCATTTCCCTTGATCAGGGGAAGACTGAACATTTCAAAGAAATCGGCATCCGCAACATAGAGTTTTTTTTCATTGAACGCGATATTATTAAAAGAAAACAATCCATTGGTCGGCATCACTCTTACTGCTTTCTTGATATCATCAGGATAATCTGTTAACAGTGCTGTGGCATAAGGGGGGGAGAGGTAAGGTACGCGCTCCATCGAACTGTTAAAGCCACGCATTACCCGGTGAATACGGTCGCCTTGGACATGAAATTTGTCCACACTGAATTGATTCACGATAAAAAGAAATATCATCAGGCACACAGTGATCCCTATTGTCAGGCCGAGAATATTGATAAACGAAAATACTTTGTTTTTTCGCAGATTTCTCCATGCAATTGTGAAATAGCTCTTTATCATACTTTTTCTTTATTAGTGTCTGTATTTTAAACTTATGCTCATCAACTAGGCCGAAGAAACCGCTCATTCAGCTATGGTATAAAATACGTTGTTCAATATTCAGACATTTTCAAATAGACTGCCAAATAGGTAAGTGTCTTGTAATTAATATGTTGATTTGTTTTTTGTTTTGGTGACTGTTCATATTCGAACACCAGTTATTCATATTCGGACAGCTAAACAACTCCGGTTTACCGGACTGACATTATGTTGATAATTGGAGTTTGGTATAATACTTGCAAATGTACCCGCAAAAATAAATTATGAGCACATTAAAAATGACTTTTAAGAATTGGCTGCTGCTGTTGCTAGGAGTAATTGCAGTTGGGATGACGTCTTGTAGCAAAGAGACTGTTGATAGCATTGGTAGAGATGCGGCACTGAATATCATCCGTACAGGAAGCTGGGAGCGTTGGACCAAAACGGTATCAGGGAGTAGTGTTGCTGAATTAAATGTGACACGTGAAATGATGGAGCAGGGAGAAACACTTAATTTCGATAAGGATGGTGCTTGGCATAAGAAAAAGGATAAGTCGGCAGTAGCTTATGATTATAGTATGCCGGATCCAAAAACAATGGTGTTTGATGGTGTTGAATATAATATCCAGGAAAATATTGTTTCTACAATATCTAAGTTGACATTGGTTCATCAGGAAGGTGCGGTTAAAACGACAATGGTATTTAAAAGAAGCTGGTAATCCGAGTGAGAATTGACGACCAATAGCTTACTCTAAAAGCTTTTGGCCGTCAATCTATAAGGTTTTCACTTTCGGGGATATTGTTTAATAGTTTTTATGAAATTATTTGGCAATATATCAATAAGTTAAGCGTGTTGTTGTAAAATAGTTTGTTTTAAAAATATTTTTAGTGTACTTTTGTGCCACACAAAACAAAGGTGATACCTTTTTCGGGGTGTAGCGTAGCCCGGTATCGCGCCACATTTGGGATGTGGAG
>JAQZAZ010000128.1 GCA_029239355.1 Sphingobacterium sp. | reverse complement strand
TGCGTATCCGTGAAATGAATGAACTTCGTAAAGCAGGACAGAAAAGCCAGGCAGAAAAACTGAAAAAGAACTGGCGCTTTTTGCTAAAAAATCGTGCAAGCATCAACCATTATGAGTACAAAACATGGAAAAGTTTCCGAGCACCAAAATACCCATTTCTCACTGAAGCAATGATGATTGATCGATTGCTTGAGTTTTCTGCGCCCCTAAAGGAGGCGTATCCCTTTTTTCATGAATTAGTCGAAGCCTTTCGAGACAAAGACCCTGACTTATTTTTCTCCTTATTGGCAGAACTTCCTGAAACGTTAGATGACGGCTTTCGGGAGAAGCTTCAAAACCTTCTCACCTATGAAGAAGGTATCACCAACGCAATGATCTATCCTTATTCCAACGGAAAAATTGAAGCGAAGAATACCCACATAAAGACAAAATCATTCGAGAACATGAGAATTAGAATCTTTTTGATCAATCAATTAATCAATGTAAGATAACAAAAAATCTGAGCCAGAATGTGGTTCATTCTGACCCTGATTTGATTTTGCACAACTCATCAGTCCTTATTGACAAAGAGCCGACCAAACTCATCCTGACTCAGTTTTAAAGTTGTACAATCCATTAGAACCCATTGATATAAACTGTTTTTTTAATAGGATTTAATTTTTTTCTAAACATCCAGAATTTGACATTAAAATAGGAATCGTAATAAATACTATAGCATTTACTGTCTCTACATATCCTAAACCATAAAAGCTCACACTTTCTACACATAAAAGTACGGTCAATGAAATAAGTGAAAAAAAATAGATTGATTTTATATCGCTACCTAATGATTTATTATTTTTTATAACATAAAGAGTGTATAATAAAGAAAAAATAATCAATAACAATTCAAAAATACCACCATCAATTAAAGTTTCTATAAAAAAATTATGAAACTGATTTACTTCTAATCCATTCCCCTTAGCGATATCTAGTGCTGTATAAAATCCAGACCCAAAAAATAAATTTCCGTCTGTATATATATCAAAACCTAGTTTCCAAATATCGACTCTTCCACTAGAAGCAGCATTACTTCGAATAAAGAATTTATCAATAAAGTTTATAACGTTTGAATTTTTTAAGACAAAACCAGATAGTAAGCTAAAACATATTAAAGTAAAAAATGAATACTTTCTAGCTTTGAAAAGTCCCTTAACTGTTAGTAACGTATAGAAAATTAAAGTTGCTAAAATAGCACCTCTTGACATAGTCAACATCAGATTCACATTAATAAATAAAAATAGTAATACGTTCACAAATATATTTTTCAATCTATATAATTTAAAAATATAAACATATATTATATTGCTCAAAAACAAAAAACTACCAAACTGATTTCTATTTCCAAAAAAACTTTGGAAAGAAATGTCATAACTTGATATCGCAGTACTAAATTTTGAAAACTCACCAAAATTCCAAAAAATGTTAAACATACATGCTATCAAACTTATCATTAAAAATGAATGAAAAAAATAGCTTAGTGCTTTTCTGGATATTTTCTTATCCATCATTAAAAGAAAAAAAATAAGAAAGCTTAATTGTGAAGATATAATATTTAATATATCCTGCCAATCAGGAACGGTACCTTTAAATGACATAAGTAATAGATTTGTTATTTGAATACTAATTATTGATAAAGTAAAAATTAATTTGCTTAATTTTACACCGTAAGAATTAACTACGTAAATAAACAGATTAAAAAACGAAACAATATATCCCAGTCCCATCATAATTGATAATAAAAGGACACTCTTGTATACAAGACTATAAATACTCAAAGGAATAATCATTATAAAAATAAAGAATGTTAATTTTTTTCCTAGGATATCACTATCATAATTATCAGAAATAAACTCTGTTTTATTTACCATCAGAAGCTCCTTTTAAACTAACTAGATTTGATACAATTTGAATTATTCTACCTATAATTTGTATAAGTAAATCCCATTATTAAAAATAGAAGAGAGTGAATAGAAAAGAATATTCTAAAAATGATACCGCATATAAATAGTAGATTTTAACAAAAATAAGGCTTAATTTTGATAAAATCAATATACTTCAAAATAGCGGTTATCAATAAAGCCAATATAGCCCTTGATGCTTAGATTAAAAGATGTTGTATACCATACAGATTTGAAGAATAGTGCAATATATCCTAATATAGAAAAAAATACAAATAAAAATAAATACTCGAATAATACTCTTTTTATCTGATAATTTTACTTTTCAATTAACTTGTTTTTTAAAATTCCAACAAAAATCCAACTTGACAGTGAATTATTTAACATAAAAAGTAATTTATACATAGAAATTGCACTATAATACTTCCTTACTGCATGACCTTAAACTTATTAAAAACAATGATTCCCATCTATTCATTTTTATTCTTCAAATAATTCATGTTTTTTTGTTGCTTGATATAAAGCTTTTCAGATATCAATCATCCCTTGTAACATTTGCATGGTACGCTAACGAACAGATAACTTATACCATGAATGATAGCAATATAGTAACAATTATATTAAAAAAAACCGAATTGTTTTAAATTTTCTTCATGGAAAAGCACACGATATTTACCCTGAATACATTTTTTCATGATTATATCCTTCTCCTCTTGTGTACTCTTATTCAACACTATACCCTACTATCTTATAATATATAAAAATCTATTTTTCTCTCCATAGACTAAACCACCCTTTGTTAACAATCTATATTTAATAAACCTTTCTCTTAATATACTTTAAAATACATTTCTATTTATGACTTTTTAAAGCCCCTAATATCAAATTCATCATTAATTGAATAATTCTGCCGATACTACTTGAATATGCAAAACCAACAACACCGTATTTTCTAGACAAAATTACAGCAAATAGGAAGAAACAAATCGCATAAACTAGATTTGATTTTAAAAGTATATCTGACTTATTCTGTATTAATATAACTGGTTTTAAAAATGCTGTAATAAGCGATGCTGAAGTTGCAATGGATACCGGAATCAACAGCCCCCAAACATTCTCCAAATTTTCTGGATATAATATGGCTACGCCAATCAACGAAACACTTCCACTTATTATTGTTAATAGGAACATCGCTGGAATTAAAGCTCTTATTGTTAAGTTCCATATTTTGCTTATCCCTTCTTGACTAGATCTCGAAAGTTTTATGAAAAGCCAATTTGACAGAGGGTTAGTAATTAAAGAAAGTAGCTTAGACATCGACGTTGTACTATAATATGAACTCACATAATTTACACCCACTAAAGGAATAATTGTAAATCTATCTAGATAAACAGCTAGATTTAGTATTAATGACGACATTGACAATTTACTATAATCACGGAATATCTGTTTAATAGATTGTGATATTTGATGAGTCTCTTCTGTTAAACTAGATTTTGTAAGAAAAAATAAAACTGAGTAAGAAATTATTTCCGAAATAAAAAATATCCACATTGGATTTTCTATAAGTACACTATATAAAGACATTGAGATTAATATGCTTATTATATATGCTATATTAGAAATAACAATAAGATGATACTTCTCAATAAAACGAACTTTTGATAACAGATAAAATCTCTTCACTCCCACAATAAATGTTCCTACTGATAGAAGATAGAATAATATTCCTCTATTAAAAATAACACAAACAAATACTAAACAAACTGGAAAAATTATGATCATTAAAAGATTTAACACCAATTTATAAGTTTTCTCTGAGTTATTTGTTCCATTTGATAAATTTACTATTCTAACGTTCCCCAAATCTTCACCAATAACAGTGCATATAATATTGAATATTGTTAAGAAAACTACATAAAAAGAAAAACTTTCACTATCAGTAACTTTCGATAAAAAGGGCATTAGCAACATTTGTTGAGCAACTATATAAATACCAAAAGCACTTACATTAATTAGTATTTCTTTAATATTTTTTTTAAATTTATTATCCATTAAAAACTGTCCTTTATCACGACGTCTAAAATATCTTTGTAAGTTTTTTTTCTATCAAAAATTTGTTCACATAACTTTCTGTGATTTTCTCCCATTTTATTCCTCAAGGTCGGATTAAGATACAACTTCAATAAATTTTCCGCTAATAACACTCTATTTCCAGAAGGAGAATTTAAACCCGCTTCATATTCTTCCACAAGTCTGCAGTATTCATCAGAATCCTGAGTGTTAAGTACCGGTCTTCCTGAAGCTGCATAATCAGCATGCTTATTAATAATACTCTGTGCCGCATTAGGAACAATTGGATTTACAAGTATATCAGAAGCAATTAAACCATTGAGCATTTCATGATATGGCTTAAATCCTTTGAACCTACAATTTACCTTTTTTGTTTTAGCATGATTTTCAAATATTTCTTTTTGCGGTCCTATTCCATAAATATCAAAAACTATATTTGAAATTCCGTATTGATCTTTTAGAATGGATATAGCATCAATCACTAATTTAATGTCATAACTATGTCCAAGCATTCCTGCATAAGAAATAATAAAATCTTGATTTGAACTAGTTACTTTTCTTTTCATAAGATCGCTAATTAAGTCAACGTCAATTCCAATATACACTGGCAAAACTTCCTTATGCTTTAACGTACATTTTTCTATAAATTTGGAGTATGTCTTGGAGACAGTGATAATTCTATCAGCAGAAGAATAGAGTTTTTTAGCTCTTTTGGTCATAGGATATAGAATAATATTATTAACAAAATTAGGAAATGGTAAAATCATTTTAAAAGCTTCCGGCCATAAATCTAGAACATCAACAACAATCTTTATATTATTATGATTTGCAAATTCTATTACTTTATTTCCTAAACCTATAGGCGGAACAAAAAGATAAATTACATCAGGTAAATCCCTATCCCTTAAATACTTAAGAACATTTTCCGTAAAATTATTATGAGAAGCAATTCTTTTCAAACTAATATTTTTTCTATAGCCCCTCTCGTCTAAAAGAGTAACTTTATATGGAAATACTTCATTTACAACACGCTTTTGTTTTCTCGTGTGATAAAAATTTGAAGTTATTAATTCAACTTTATTTTCCTGTTCAGCAAACATGTTAATTATTGTATTATACCTACTGCTTGCTTTCTCCTTCGGAAAGTGCCAATAGTTAGAAATAACTAATATATCTTTCATACCTTATCTCCATTCACTTCTTAAAAAGTTTTATTCTCATTTTTTTTAAGTTGCTATAAAAATATGTCAATAAAATCGGTCCCATTAGTCCCGAAAAAATCATCAAAATTATAATAATGAGTGAATCAATATGCATCATTTTTGTAACTTCTCTTACTACAAGCATTATTGGCCAGTGTAATAGATAGATATTAAAAGATTCTTTAGAAATATAATTGACCCATTTATTTTCTATATTTACAAAGATAGGGAGTGCATATAGTACTAGAATTATAAAGATTGCTGCTATAACTTTTACAAATTGAATCGGAAGAACAACAATATATATAATTGATAGAACAAGTGCTATAACTAACAACCTAATAACACTAGTTTCTAAATAATTATTCACAGAACTTTTGTTTTTATATACATTCATACCTAACCAAAAGAATATCAGATTTTTCATTAAATCTGATATTGTTAAAAAATAAGTGTTTATTGGGGAAAATGAACTTATAACAAGTATAACAGTAAATACTATTCGTATCATTTTTAATTTAGATAAAAAAATGGTTTTCCAAAGTGGGTACAAACAAAACATAAGAAAAAGACAGAAAAGAAACCATGTATGTCCCCATACATTTAGTCTAGGAGTTAAAAACATTAATACAATACTTTTTAAAGATAATGTAACTGGATCTCCTACAATATTTCCGAAAATAATCTTTGGTATCAAAAAAATTATATTAAAGACCAAATATGGAATCAATAATCGTTGGAATTTTTTCTTTATCAATTCATAATAAGAATACTTCTCCATACTCTTAACAAATAAAAAACCGGCAATAAAAAAGAAAAGTGACATATGAAAAATATATATCCAATCTTTACTAAATATTCCCCAGATACTTTTTCCATAAATATTTGTAAACCCATTTAAAGAATGTCCTAAAATTACGAATATGGGACCTATAAATTGCAAAAAAGTTATTTGGTTATTTCTTCTCATAATTTTTATCTCCTCTATAAACTAAGTAGACTCGTATCTATGGTTACTCCTTCTCTTTCGGCTCTATCAATACGCCTACTTAAATCCAAACCAGGATATCTTAAACTAAATTCTTCTCTAGATTCTTGGTTAATAACTTTTTTTAAGTACAAATCCATGTCGTCAAAAAAAGAAGCACCATATATTTTAGTAGGATCTATTGCAATAAAAACCTGGCCTACATTCATTGAAGAGCATTCATCATCCCTATAAAACTTCTTCACATTATCTTGATATGCAGCTCCAGAAAGAAGCCCAGCAACAATATCTATAGCCATAGCAATTCCAGCTCCTTTATGACCAGCCATCGGTAAAATAGTTCCTTTAATAGCAGAAATAGGATCAGTTGTTGGATTTCCCTCAATATCCAATGCCCATCCTTCCGGAATCTTTTGATTGTTTATTCTTGCAATATTTATTTTGGATTTTGCCACTATTGACGTGGAAATGTCTAAAATAAATGGAGGCATTTTGTTTGCCGGAATTGCAATAGAAAATGGATTTGTTCCAAATAAAGGTAACTTTCCTCCATAAGCGGCCATAGCTGCGGGAGTATTACAAAATGTAATACCAATTAAGCCGTTTTTCTGTATTAAATAATTGTAATAAGCTGCTGCTCCATAGGTATTTGAATTGTTAGTGTGAACAATATAAATGCCTTTCTCTTTTGCGAGTTTAACACAATAATTCATAAAATAAGTTGCAGATATTATACCGATAGCATTATCTGAATTACCGATACTTAGACAGCAAAGTTTTTCTTCTAAAGAAAAATTAGGTTTTAAGTTATATTGCTTACTATTAATTTTATTTAGATGAGTTTTTATTGTGGATAATCCATGTGTTCTAATTCCCATTTTTTCAACAGTAACAAAATAATTAGCCATATCCTTAGATTCTTTCTGACACAATCCTGCATTGATAAAAACTTCATTTAATTTATCATATAAATCTTCAGATGATATCAATTTACTTTTCATTTTTTATTCCCTCAATTATCTCATTGATATTATTATGATTTGTTTTTAATTCATTTACACTATAACTTTTTTGAACTAGATTCTTGATTTTTTTTATTTCTCTATAAAAACCATCTTCAGTATTATTAGAACCGTATTTTTCTTGAATTGCATTTTTAAAACTTCTTGACAAAATAACTGAAGTTGAATTCAAACGCACATGTTCTAGCAATATTTTATCTGCTTGTAACCTACCTGTTCCAAGCGCCGATACACCGCCAAATCCATAAGGAATTGCTGTTTTTTTTATAGAATCAATAATTCTTTCAACAGTATTATCTTGGAGAAGCTCAAACATAAATTTTTTGCCATAACTTATACTTAAATCATTTAAACCTATATGTATCCTATCAATACCTTCTAAATCACAAATTTCATCCAAAATTGAAACAGCCTCCTTCGTTTCTAAAAGTAGAAATGATTCCACCCTTCCATCAACGAACTCCAAAAAACTTTTCACTTCTTCTATAGTTTTAAAATATGGTAACATTACAGCATCTGCACCGGAATGTATTATTTTATTAATTTCATTCTTACTGTCATCGTAAATTGGATTACACCTTACCAAAAGTTTACTTTTCTTCAAGAGTGGCTTTATAAGCCTTATATCTTCAATATCATGATTTGATTTCACTGTATCCATATCTTTCTGTCTTTCTTCTTTCCCATTCTTCTCAAGATCAATGAAAACATAATCAATTCCAACGTTGTCAGAAATTGTCGCTTCTTCAGGATTGTTAGTTATATAGAAATAATTCATATTTTTCCACCTTAATTTGTAGTTTTATTTGTATTTACATTGTCTTTCATTAAAACAACATTTTTTATAGTCAAAACAAAAATTTTCAAATCAAACCAAAATGACATCTTTTGAACGTACTCTTTATCCAATGCAAATCTTTTTGACCAATCTAAATTTTTCCTACCATTAACCTGTGCCCATCCAGTTACACCAGGTCGCACATCAAATCTTATTCTTTCATCCTTGCTATATTCTTGAATCTCTTTAGGATGATAAGTCAAAGTCGGTCGCGGTCCAATAAGAGACATGTCTCCTTTTAAAATATTAATAAATTGTGGCAATTCATCAATACTAGTTGAACGTATAATTTTTCCGATTTTCGTAACTCTGGGATCATTGGAAAAAGAATACTGTCCTGATCCGCTTTTTTCAGCTCCAACTTTCATAGACCTAAATTTGTATATTTCAAATTCTTTACCGTCTAATCCTAATCTTCTTTGCTTAAACAAAATTGAGCCTGAGGAATCAATTTTTATTAAGACAGCAACTAATAGTAGAAGTGGTGATAACAAAATTAATCCTGCAATAGAAATAACTACGTCAATAACTCTTTTAAATATTTTATACATTTTTTTCTCCTAAAATAATATATTTATTTGATAAGACAATCAGTTCATTGTATTTATTGTATTTAAAAAGTGGGTAATAAATTTATCTCATTACTTCAATCATGGATTTGATATAAAACAATTATTTATATAATAGTCCCTTGCTTTTTTAGAATATAGATATATTATTTAACGGAACTTCATATACTCACTTTAGTTGATCCCAATACTACTTAATGAAAAGATAGCAAAACAAAGTGTAGTAATTAGCTTTATATTTGAAAAAATTTTACACATGTTTTCTTGGAAATAATACTTTCTTGAACAATGAGATCCACTTACGATCAACTAATCTAGTACAAAGTATTTTAGTACCTTTTCATTTGGCCCCTTACTCAAAATATCAAGATATGAAAAGGTGATATAGTCACAAAAAAACAGTTGTGATTCAAATAATAGATTATATAAGCAATATATCAAAAAAACACCGTTATTATATTTTGAAACCCTCTAAACCACTGCTGAACCTCATTAACTCGGTATCATGGAAGCTAATACTAACTAAGAAGTAACTTTATTGCAATTTATTCAGCAAGGTTGTTTCATTTTTTGTTTATCGCAGGCTCCAAAATTAAACAAAAAATAGAGTTCCACTAGGAATTAAAAAAATAAGGTATTAAGTTAAAATAAGATCAATTATTTATTTGTTCGTTTTGTTAGTTTTTTATCATGGTTATGGGATTAGCGTATATTACTGGCTATTTATTTGATGCATTAGCAAATTTTACTACTTTCTTTGATAGTTCTTTATCTCCAAGCTCTGATAAACTACCGACAAATGTCATCACTTGATCAATATTAAATCCTTTAATATTGCCAACAAAAATTTTCTCAAAGACTGCTTCATCATTCCGTTCTTTATCCAGTAATAGTTCTTCGTATAATTTTTCTCCAGGTCGAATCCCAGTTTCAATAATCTCAATTTCCTCTTCGCTATAACCACTTAGACGAATCATATTCTTCGCAAGATCAACGATTTTCACCGGTTCGCCCATATCTAAAATGAAGATTTCGCCACCTTTAGCAAGTGCTCCTGACTGAATAACTAAGCGGCTAGCTTCTGGGATCGTCATGAAATAGCGGGTCATGCGAAAATCAGTCACTGTAATCGGTCCGCCTTTTGCTATTTGCTCACGGAATACTGGAATCACACTGCCTCTTGAACCTAAGACATTGCCAAAACGCACAGCAGAAAATTTCGTGCAACCTTTTTCATTTAATCCAGTAACAATCATCTCAGAGATGCGTTTTGTGGCTCCCATGACGTTTGGTGGATTATTGGCTTTATCTGTAGAGACCATTACAAAGTTCTTGACTTTCGCGGCTTTGGCAGCTTCTGCGGTATTCTTCGTCCCGTAAATATTGTTTTTGACTGCCTCTTTAGGATTGTATTCCATCAACGGCACGTGTTTATGTGCTGCCGCATGATAAACGATATCCGGTTTGATTTCGTTCATGATTTCAAACATCTTTTCACGATCTTGTATATCTGCTATAACGGGAACGATTTCGGTAATGTTGTCTTTAAAATTGATTTTCATTTCACGGTCAATTAAGTAAATTGAGTTTTCTCCGTGTCCTAACAAAACTAGTTTTTTAGGATTGAATTGGATTACTTGGCGACAGATTTCAGAACCGATCGATCCGCCAGCGCCAGTAACTAATATGGTCTTTCCGGTAATTTGATCTTTGATGGAGTCGATATTCAATTTAACTTCATCTCTCCCTAACAAATCAACGACATCGATTTTTTTCAAACGTGACGTACTAATTTTTCCCGAAGCGATTTCTTCCATGGATGGCATCGTATTAACTTTGACATGTAAAGGCTCAATTAAGTTAAAAATACTTCGCAGTTTTTTCCGTGACAAGGATGGAATGGCAATCGTGACCATATTGATCTCATACTTTTGGATCAATTCAGGTAAATCACTAATACAACCTAAGACTTTTTTTCCAGAAAGATACGTGTTTCGTTTATTCGGATCGTCATCGACAAAACCAATGATATTAATGTCACTTGCCGTTTTCGAACCTACAAAGCTATTGTAAAGAATACGGCCGCCTTCTCCTGCTCCGACGATCAGGGTATTCTTGACAACTTCAGTGGATGTCCCTCTCATGTTTTTTCTTTCAATATAGATTCGCCAAATCAATCGACTAGCAATAATCAAAAAGAGCGAAAGAAAGTACGTAAAGATCACTAAACGGATGCTATAGGTTTCATCACCAAAAAACAAAATCACATTGCAAGTAAAAGCGCTACATGACACCGCTAAGAAAATAGCGATCATTTCTTTCAAATTTGTGTAACGATTGATCCGAGAAAAAACACGAAACACGGAACCATAAAACAGATAGAAACCGACAGATAGGCTCACCGACATCAATGTAAATTCTTTTGGAATCGCCACAAAGGGTCTCATAAAATAAACTGCCGCAATATTCGCTCCTATGATCAATAAACTATCTACAACTATCAAAGTTACAATTTTTCTTCTTCTCGTTAATTCAAACAACTCAGTTGCCCCCTAAAATAACCTAAATTTCTTTTTTTTTACTTCTGTAAAAGCTGGAAAATTGATTTGATCCCCGTTTATCAAATCTTTTGCTACTTGTTTCATCAATGTTACTTTTTGCAAACCAAAATCTTTTTCAATTTGATCATAGGCTTCTTTTAAATTAAAGGTACGTTTTGTAACGCCATGGGCATCCGAAGCGACCATCTGAACAAGATTATGTTCAACCATCGTTTTTGCTGTTTTTTGAATCTCTTTTCCAAATACACCAACATAACTCGGCGCTGTTAGCTGGGCTAGACATCCCATATCTAGAAAAGGGATTAGTTTATTGGGGTCTTTTCGGAAATAGGCATTCCGCTCAGGATGGACGATAACCGGAATTTTTCCCATCTGTAATAAATCGAAGAAAATTTGTTCTGTATACGTAGGTACTTCAATCGTAGGAAATTCTATCAAGATATACGTATCATCAAGATCTGTAAAAAGGATGTTATTTTTCTGTATATCCTCAATTAAATCTCCTGTTATTCTCACCTCTTGTCCCTCAAGCACTGTTAAGGACAAGCCCCGTGCATCCAATTCTTCTTGTAAAGAAGTAACGAGAGAAATGACCTCAGACTTTGGATTGCGGTATTTTCCATTGTTATGATGTGGGGTACAAAGGATATGCGTGATTCCTTGGCTAATCGCTTTTTCAGCCATAGCGATGCTCGCATTGTTGTCTTCTGCACCATCATCGATTCCTGGTAAAATGTGGCAATGTAAATCAATCATTTCTCTCTTCTCCTTCAAACTAATTAATTTCCATAATAATAGTAGTAACCTGAATCTTTCGAGTGTTCGGCACCGTTATAAACGACACCTACAATTCTTGCTTGAACCATATTTAAAAGATCTCTCGCTTTTGTTAAGGATTCTTTGCGCGCAACATTCTCTCGAACTACTAAGATCGTCCCATCTGCTTTAGATGCCATGATCTGCGCATCAGTGACTGCTACAACTGGTGGCATATCAAAAATAACCACATCATAAAGATTTTTCGCTTCTTCCATCACTTGATTCATTCGTGCTGATCCAAGAAGCTCAGATGGATTTGGTGGTTTTGGTCCACTTGTTAAGACAGATAAATTATCAATCACCGTTTTTTGGGCTGCTTCAAGGACGCTCGTTGAGGTACTTAATACGGTACTCAATCCACTCGCATTGTTTAAACTGAATGTTTTGTATACAGTAGGCTTCCGCATATCGGCATCAACTAACAATACCCGTTGTCCAGATTTAGCAAAAACAACCGCTAAATTGGCTGAAGTTGTCGATTTCCCTTCACTTGGACCAGAAGAAGTAACAACAATGGTCTTGATTTGTTTATCTGCTGAAGATGCAAATTGAATGTTTGTACGAATCGTTCTGTACTGTTCAGATATTGGCGAAGAAGGATCAACCAGTGTAATCAAGCTCACTGCATGTGTCTCAGTTCCTGTCCGCTCTTGTTTTTTTGGCATTATCTTTCCTCCTAAACCCTTGTCCGACTGCGGCGTGATTCTGCCGCTTTGTCGCCTTGCGGTTTCTTAATAAATGGTGCACTTGATTTTTTCTGAATGGTCGCAGCCAATTCTTTTGGTGACATTTGGGGTACAGTACCTAATACGGTAAAGCCTAATGTTTCAGTTACAAATTTATCATCTTTG
>JAQZAZ010000013.1 GCA_029239355.1 Sphingobacterium sp. | reverse complement strand
GAACCAGCTGAGCTAAGCCTCCATACTTTTTTAAAGAACGCCGTTCCCTAATTGCGTGTGCAAATATAGCTTAAAAATTCTATTCTCAAAATTATTTTCGAAGATTTTCCACATCAAAACCCGCAACAAGCTAAGAAACACCCATATAATTTTCACAGAAATTAATCATAAAACTTCCACGAAATACCAAATCTAAAGTTTGCCGTATTCATCGGATAACGTCTCACAGTATAATAACCATTTGGATAAAAATTCTGATTTAGAAAATTATAACTTAAAAACATATTAACGCGCTGTATATTTGCAGTGATCCATAAGTCCATAATCGGATAAGTAGAAAATTCTATCTGCTGATAAGCGTTATAAAACTGTCCTGTCGGTATCGAATAATTTGGATTGGCATAAGGTGTATTAAATTTAGCATCAATACCGATACTGTAGTCAATGACTTTATAAAAGAGATTACTATAATACAGGCTGTGCCAAGTATAAAGTTCGGGAACAGCCAGCACATTCTGTTGATCAGTCTTTTGGTAAACTACCAAGTTATCGAATGTAAAATGGTTGAGTTTAAATTTCTGTCCCACGCTCACCTTCAATAGATTGGCATTATCCAATTGCGCCGGATTGATCCATTTGTCCTTTTTTCGGTCATTTTGCGGATTCGACAACTCCTCAAAATACGTATAGTTATTCATTAGGAAATACTCCACTTTTCCATTGAAGCCAAGCGTAGGGTTACGATATTGAAAGGCTACATTTTGAATTTTGATCTTTTTTAAATCCAGATCATTCCACTTGGCGTAGGTATAGTTTAGGTTTTCAAAAACCATTTCAGGTGATTTATTCTGCGAATAAGCAGAAAGCGTTACCTTTCCGATTTTATCTCCCATGGAAATATCCGCTTTTGCTTCATAGAGAAAATCACCAATATTATGTCCAAAGACAATTTGATTAGCTTTCACACTAAAATCTAACCGATCTGAAAATTTGTAACCCAACTCGCCTTTAACAATTCCGTTTTGATAGAAACGGTCAAATGTTGTACTATCCGGCAGTTTCTTCAATGGTTCGGGATAGGCAGCCTGATTGGTATAGAAACGCAAAGAATCCAATTGGCTCTGCTCTACCCAGTTCATATCGTGTTGAAAAGCCAGGTTTAGTTTAGCTTCATTTTTAAAAATTGATTTGCCACGAAGAAAAAAGTTATACTCGAATTCATTAGACACATTTGTGATGCCCGTTTTATCGCTATTGAGCGTCAAAGCCTGATTATTATAAGGCAATGCAGCATTTTCGTCAGGCATATTTTTGAAGAAGTTATACGTCTGCTTTCTGATCCGCGAATTATGCGCCATGCTATTTGTCGGATAAATCTGCTGGGTGGGCTTCCCTTTATCTACTGTATCAATACGACCGACATAGAGCGACTGCCGCAGGAACAGCGAATTATCCCACCATTTGGACCTTGGTATAGTGGCATTGGAAGGGTCCCTAAATTTAGTAGGAAACCGATCCGGAGCCTGTTTGTTCTCCGCGGTAAACGGCCTATCTTCAATGATAGATCCATTTTCCATAGCATCTAATCGGTTGAAGACCGCATTGATCAACAAATTATAACGGTTGTTTTTCGATTCATACCATGAGGCCACCGATGCTTTTAGGTCTGCATAGCTTTGATTAAGATAAAATCCATCTGTTTTCGTTGAATGGAAATCAACATTCATATTCCATTGCGAATTGATATTTTGCGCTACCCGGGCTCGAAAGACCTGATCATTAAAAAAGAATCCCACCGCAGACAATTCAGAATAACGCGCCCGCGCCCTAAAGTATTGAACAGAGTCGGGGTTTAATAAATATCGTTCCAGAGCAGAAAACCCAGATTGAAATCCTATTGTTTTTTTGGGCTGAAATAATAAATCGCGTGTTGCGAGACCGTAAGCACCGAGATTCACACTTGGGTTCCAGGGTAGGTTTTGGGGATTATAATATTGGTAATTGCGATGTGAAGTATCTATTTGTCTTGTATAGGTGCCCTTTTTCAGCATATCCAATGTTGCATAACGGATATACTTTGCAGACAGGATAACCGAATCTTTTTTACCATCTTCTTTGGCTCTCGCCGAATCCAATGCGCTGCTCCAATCCTCATTGCTTTGCGCAACAACATCCAAGGAACAAACAAATAAGACACACAGTGCGGCTAATACGCGTACGATCAACTTCATCTAAAATTGTATATAGTCTAAATTTACTGCAAAGCTATCAATTCTTTCAAAATTAATGTCATCTTAGGTTCTGCTTTCTCCGCAACGGCGACGATTTCCCGCAAGGAGACAGGTTTTAGCTCATCGTGAAAACCTTCGTCGGTAACAACAGAGATTGCAAACACCGGAAGAGCCATATGATTGGCAACAATAACTTCAGGCACGGTGCTCATTCCAACGACGTCACCACCGATCAGTCGCATATATTTATATTCCGCTTTTGTTTCCAGATTTGGCCCGGGAGAAGAGACATATACAACCCTTCGTGCTGTAATTTTATGTTTTGAAGCAATCTCAAGCGCCTGTCCAATCATCTCACGGTTATAGGGCTCGCTCATATCTGGGAAACGAGGACCAAATTCAGCGAGATTCTGCCCACGCAATGGATTATCAGGCAAGAGGTTGATATGATCTTCAATAACACCCAAATCACCCATTCTAACATCCGGGTTCAGCGATCCGGCAGCGTTTGACACAAAGAGCTTTTTGACGCCCAGTACTTTCATGATACGGATAGGAAAAGTAATCTGCTGCATATCATAACCTTCATAATAATGAAGCCTTCCTTGCATGGCAACCACGTTTCTACCATTCAATTTTCCAAAAATCAATTTACCGGAATGAAATTCGACTGTAGAGATCGGAAAATTAGGGATATTGGAATACATCAGCTGATATTCGACTTCAATCTCATCAACCAATTTACCCAAACCAGTACCTAGGATGATACCGAATTCTGGAGTAAAATCTCCAATTTTTCTACGGATAAACTCCGTCGTTTCATTTATGCTATGATACATACGTACAAAAAAACTAAGTATCTCAAACTTAACTTAATTTTTTTGTACGTACAAATCAAATATCGCGGCTTAGTTATGCGAAAGCGCCTTTTCACTCGCCTTGCCCGGAGAACTGACCAAAAGCATCAGAAAAGTGATAAAACCGTTGATGATAATCAGATCCAATCCGATCACATAAGGCGTATACACCTCAATCACATAGGTTTTCAGTAAATACAATAGGGTTGGTGAAAGCACACAGATATAAGGCACCGCCTTGTCCCGGACAGCAGATTTTGTGAAGATCCCAAAAACAAACAATCCGAGCAATGGACCATAGGTGTAACTCGCCGCAGTAAATATCGCATTCACCACCGAGTCATCATTGATCAACTTAAATACGAGTATCACCAATAGCATCACAATGGAAAAGCCAAAGTGAACGTAATTACGCTTTTTGACAAGAGCAGGATCATTTGGGTTTTCCTTCTTATTGAAGTTCAAAAAATCCACGCAAAACGAAGTTGTCAACGCTGTAAGCGCACTATCAGTGGTTGCAAAAGTTGCCGCAGTCAACCCCATCATAAAGATGATTGCCGGAACAATCGCCAGGTGGTTCAATGCAATCTCAGGATACAGGTAGTCACGTGTGGCTAACTGAGATACATCGATACCGTTTTTGGCCGCATAAATGTACAACAGCGCCCCCACGGCCAAAAAGAAAATATTGATGACCACAAACACACTTGTGAATGTAATCATGTTCTTTTGCGCTTCTTTGATCGTTCCCATTGACAGGTTCTTTTGCATGAGATCCTGATCGAGCCCTGTCATGGCAATGGTAACAAAAATTCCGCCCAGGAACTGTTTCCAAAAATTGGCTTTGCTTCCTACAAAGTCATCCCAAAAAAATATTTTGGAATAGCTACTTTCTTTGACTGCTTCGAAAGTATCCACAATTCCAAAATCCAGTCCCTTAGCCATAAAATAGATCGAAAGAATAACGGCGGTCACTAAAAAAGTAGTCTGCAGCGTATCTGTTACAATAATCGTCTTTAGGCCGCCCTTATTGGTATACAACCAGATAAGCACCAGGCAGATCATCACTGTGATTGCAAAGGGCACATTCCAAGCATCAAAAATAAAATGCTGCAGGACAATGGCCACCAGGTATAAACGAAAGGCCGAACCGATGGTACGGGAAATCAAGAAAATAGCCGCACCGGTTTTATAAGTTGTATGTCCAAAGCGTTCTTCCAAATACGTATAGATGGAGGTCAGGTTCATCCTGTAATATAGCGGGAGCAATACATAAGCGATAATAACGAAGCCCACTGCATTGCCCAGAACAAATTGAAAATAACTGAATTCTGAGGCGCCGACTGCCCCCGGAACAGAGATAAAGGTTACACCGGAGAGTGCAGTACCGATCATCCCGAAAGCGACCATATACCATTTCGAATTTCGGTTGGCCACAAAAAAGGTGGAATTATCAGAAGATCCCTTTGATGTAAAGTGTGCTACGGCAAGTAAGACCGCAAAATAGATTACGATAAAGGATAATAATATGACTGGTGACATAGTTAGTTTTTAATAGGTGAAGTGATAGGTCCTGATTTTAATGTGTCGCCTGATAGGCTTCGATCGCTTGTCTGACATTGCCAAATTGTTCCAGCAAAGCGGCAGCGTCCTCTTCTGCTGCGCCGGTCTGATCCATGATGATACGAACACCGCGACCGACCAATTTGTGGTTTGACAACTGCATATCGACCATTTTATTCCCCTTAACGCGGCCAAGCTGAATCATTACGGCCGTGCTAAACATATTTAATACAAGCTTTTGTGCTGTACCAGATTTCATACGGGTAGACCCCGTCACAAACTCCGGACCTACAATAACCTCAATCGGATATTGCGCAACTTCGGCAATCGGAGAGCCGCCATTACAAACGATACAACCCGTTACAAGTCCTTTTTCGTTTGCGGTCTTCAAACCACCGATGACATAAGGTGTTGTACCCGAAGCAGCAATACCGATAACAACATCATTCTCGTCAATATCGTAAGCTTCCATATCTTTCCAAGCCTGCTCCAGATCATCTTCGGCAAACTCCACCGCCTTTCGGATTGCGGTATCACCACCCGCAATTAATCCAATGATCCATTCAAATGGCACACCATAAGTTGGAGGTAATTCAGATGCATCTAAGACCCCAAGTCTACCACTGGTGCCCGCCCCTATATAAAACGTTCGGCCTCCAGCTTTCATTTTCTCCACAGTAACCTTAACCAATGCTTCGATCTGAGGAATTGACTTTTCAACAGCTAGCGGCACAGATTTATCCTCGTTATTGATATTAGTCAATAATTCATGTACAGACATCTTGTCCAAATCCTGATAATTCGAATCTTTCTCCGTTGTATTAACCATTCTTAATATATATTGTATTTCTTAATTCAGTAAACTAGGTATATCCACTATTTGATAACCTTTCTTTTTTAATATTGTGATCATATCATCCAAATGATGATACAGCTTATCTTTTCGTCTGTCATCGGTCCCCATATGGATCAAAATCATAAAACCATTGAGGCCAAACCTCCCCTCATATGACCAAAGTCCCTCCAAAATTGCTACTGAAGACAGATAACGTTTACCCATTTCTGGATAGGTATAATCTGCGGCAGTACGTATTCCAGGTGTATAATTGATAGAAGACACCCCTATTTCTTTTGCCCATTCAACCGTCTGACTGTTATACCATTCGTAAGAAGGCATATAATAGTGCAGTCGCCCTGTATCTACATCCGAAAGTACCAATTCGACGAGATTAGCCTTCAAATCCCGTAGGAACGAATCCCGGCTGACCAGCAATTCATCCCGGCTTCCCCAGTCACTGACCAGGAGATGCTTATCGGAATGCCCCGACACCATATGTCCATCTTTTAACATCCGTCGAACATAAGGTTTGAAACCTGCATTCCGCAGATAGTCCCCGGTCAGAAAAAAATTCCCTTTCACATGATGACGCGCTAAACTATTCAAAACCGCATCCGTCCCCTCCGATAAATCGTGCCCCGTAAAAAGTAAAGCCACTTTTTTGACTAGGGAGTCGCCACGGACGATAGCTCCGAAGAGATCCCTACTTACTTTTTTCCAGCAGGCTCCCCCAATGCCTTTCCTTCTTTCGCTGCTAACAAATAAACTAGTGAAGCCGTTCCATCCATCGTAGGTTCATTGGTACTGTAATCACCATAATCGTCATGATAAACAGCCAAGTCACTCTGAAAATCTGCATAACTATCGGGGTTATTCAGCTTAATACCGATCAGGTTACGATAAGTAGATGCCATAATCGGACCATCTACCAATCCCCCGTCAATCGGATGCTTGCCCAAATAGGTAAAAGCAGAATGCGGATCAACGGGTGTATCGCCCCAAGACGGAAGTCCGTATACCATACTTGTCCCCCAAGGGTTGGCACCAAAAAGCCAGTCAAAGTTGGCCTGCTCCAGTTCATCAAAACGATTGTCTCCTGTCAATTCTTTATACCAGAGACATTGAATAGCGAAAGAAGCCGTCAAATTATTGCTACACCAAATAAAAGGGATTCCTCTTAAAAATGCATTTTGCTCCGCCCTCCTAGCTACCTCTTCAATCCCTTTCTTATAGTATGAGACAATCTCCTCGCGATCTTGTCCTTTTAATCTTTTAGCCAATTCATAATGCCCCAAGTTGATAAAAGGATACCACTGATAATGCGCCGCAGTATCTGTTACCATCCAAGGCGTGATTTTTTCCTGTTTGGCATACCGCAGTGCTTCTTCAGCAAACTTCCTTTTCGCTGTTACCGAAAATCCCATGGCAGCCGCCAGTTGCATATCATCCACCCAATTGTCTTCGGCATAGATATAGGGTGATTTGACAGACACCGTCTGTGTCACCCCCGGTTTTATATTTGCATACGCATACGCCGTCTCTGCTTTCTGGGACAACAGCTTTGCATAATTTTTATCATCTTTTTCAAAAAGTACCGATCCCAAGCGGAAGGCACTGCTGAATTTCCCTGCAGTAGAGCTTGTCCCCGTCGTATTATTCATAAACTTGCCCCGTTGTTGCGGCTCGCCATCAATAAAATACACCGGGCGTTCAAATCCACGACCATAATATGGATCTTCTTTGGGCATACGCATATTGGCATGATCCCGATCATCCGCGATCTGATTGTACATCTGATTCGCTTTTGGATGCATCTTCAGCAACCAGTCCAATCCCCATTTGGCTTCATCCAACACATCAGCACGACCATTCTTTCCATCTAAGCCATTGGCCTGCTTTTGGTCAGCAAACACCTGTGGAAAGTCCCGATAGGCTGCCAGCAGGTGAAATGTCGCATTGGCCGAGGTAGTTGCATACTGCAAATAATCAGACGCGTCATGCCATCCTCCACCAGCATCAATATGCGTACTATCCGCTATCCCGACTTTACCTGCATACAGTGTAAAACCATCGTGCGTATGGCAGCTATCTTTCAAAAAAGGATTGAATAATGTCCGTTGCTGACGCATATAGCGCAATACAAAGTCTGCGGCACCCTTATAAACGTCAGGGGAAACTCTAAAATTTGGAGATTTGATTTCAGCCGCTTGAATAAAAAAACTACCCGTATCCTGTATGGCCGAAAAATCAAATCGAAAACTTTGAACGAACGGGCCATATTCACCATAATCCCTTCCTACAGGATGGACGTAGACTGTTTTGCCTGTCTTTGCATTCTTAACCTCAAAAGAACGAAGCTGCCTGATTGATTTCCCGCCCCATACTGCGACCTTTTTGCCCGCCGGAGTATAGCCTAATTGGTTTATTCGAATCCAAGCATTTTGCTGTGCTTGCGCAAAGTTAAAAACAAAACATGCAAAAACAAGCAAAAAAGCTTGACGTAAATTTAAGAAGTTTAGACATTCTTTTATCATAATAAGGCATTTATTTTTAATAAAATCAATTCAAACGGTTGTTTAGAATCGCAAAGAAACTATTTTCCCATCCATCGTACTAGCAACCACCTCCTTATTTCCGTGAACAGCAACAGGATTCACCATTCCGTTGGAAATTTTGTATTGCCAGATAACCACGCCTGTTTTTGCATCCACCGCCGAAAGCAAACCCGAATGACTCGGCACAAACACCAATTTGCGGTTTGTCTTGATCGCAGAAGGAGTCAGCTCATAAGGTAATTTCAGCTTTGATCTCCAAGCCACATTCATGTGATCCCCCTTTGTAGCAATGCCCAATAAATCGCCATCCATTGTCTTTACGTACACCTGTTTTTTATTCACCGCCAATCCCATAGACTCACGCACACGAATCGAATCTTTCTTTTCGCTCCAGATTACAGCACCATTCTTTGCATCCAGCGCAGTCATAAAGCGATCCGGTGCAACGACAAAAACACGATTATTTACCCCAACAGGATTACAGGCAGCAGCTGAAAACATCCGGTTCGCGTGTCCGTTATTCCATTCCCAGGATAGTTTTCCAGTTTTTGCATCCAATGCATAAAATCCATTCCCCCAGGAGCCAAAAATAACATTGCCCAAATAATACGTTGGCAAAGTAGACACAAAACCCTTAACCCCGTCAAAACTCCATTTTAATTCTCCAGTCTTTACATCCAAGGCTCTGAATCTACCATCTGAGCCGCCGATAAAAGCAACACCATCCTGAATCAAGGGTGACCCCAATACAGCTTTATCTGTTTGCACCTTCCAGAGGAGTTTTCCATTTTCTACATCGACAGCATAAATAAAATGATCTGAAGATCCTGCCACGACAATACCCTTCCAGACGCCAGGAGTGGAATACACCTTTCCTCCGGTCCTGTAAGACCAAAGTTTTTTACCAGATCGAAGATCCAGCGCAAAAATATCCCCAGCAGTATTTGAAGTAATCACTTTGTTTTTATCGATGGTCAGTCCAGCACCTATGTCGCTTGCATCTTCGAAAGTCCAGTTCACATGAACGGCACCCGCATATTTCTCGTTGACAGTATAGCTTGGGCGCGGGTAAACAGCAGTCTCCTTATCATAATGATGATCAAACAAAGGCACCTCCAGCCAAGGTTTTTCTTGCGTCCCCACGCCTGGATTACGTTCCTGATAGGTAGCTTTTCCATCAGCAATGGTGACGATATTATATCCCCCCACAGCTTTATTTGCGCGCAGATTAGATCGTCCCATCACCCCCGGAATTCCTTCCCAATCGTAAGCCTTATTCGTATGACCATGTCCACAGAACGCCAATTGAACATTGCGTGTTTTAACGCGCTTCAATGCATCAAACCAATTGTTCAGAGAAGAATCTTGGGGATAATGATTGATATAAATTAATGGTGTTCTTTTATCCGGATTCGCAGCAAAGATAGAATCCATCCACACCAAATTTTCACGCGGGATCTGACCGGGACTCATACGCATATTCGGACCGGAATTGGTGCCTATAAATTGATAGCCCTTATGTTTAAAGAAAAAAGTCTCCCCCCCAAAGACAGTACGAAAGGTATTGGCTCCATTTTCAGACCAGTTGCCATCGTGATTGCCCGGAATTACGTACCAGGGTAGCTGCAAGCTATCCAAAATCCGCTTTGCCAATTTCAGTTCCTGATCAGCGCCAAACTCCGTGATATCGCCGGAGAGAATAACAAAATCAATATCTGTCAATGTATTTAGATCCTTTACAGTACGGCGCAGATCGTCCGCTCCTGTTGCACCACCAACATGCGTATCCGTCACATGGGCAAATTTAAAAGATTGCGCAAAGGAGAAGTTGAAAATGCATAATAATGCAACAATGACAGCAGTAAACTTCGGTTTCATGGAGTAAGTTTTCTTAAAAATAGCGTTTTTATGCGCAAATAAAAAATAAAAATGCGTTTTTATGCATGATATTATATACCAATAAATTGGTTATTTAATAAAAAGCCTTGCCTAAATTCTTAGACAAGGCTTAATAACAATTAGTATCAATTTACCAACCTTTTGTTTGGGTCAGTTTGTAGCCTTTTGCAGCATATTCATTTACCTGCTCTAGACCTACTGGCGCCATATACGATCGATCATTGAAAGACTCCCGGTTTGTCACCGTTTCAACAAGATAGAAACCAACCATTTGATTAGCATTCTTACCGTCGTAAATAATCACCTTATTATTGGCATCCACTACTTTAAGAACTCCAATCTTCGAAGGATCCAATAAACCTGGGATATCTTTCTGAACATCAACCCAAGGACCACGGTAATAATCTGGATTTTTATCAAAATTCATGTAATCCAATTTTTTCCATCTTTTGATATCCAACAAACGAAGTCCTTCATATACAAACTCCATGCGGCGCTCGCGACGGATCTCCCAAGTTAATGGAGATACATCCGCATCCCTTGATGGATCGTTTGCGATTGACCCGATCTGCAGCGGTGCTGTTTTCTGAACACCTTTAGCAGTAGCGACAGCATCCAAAGGACGATTACGTATTGCATTTATGGATTTATCGACATCACCTTGTGTAACGGGCGTTCCACCAAATCCCTCGGCCAAAATCTGCTTCGCTTCTATAAAATTGAGCACCACCTCAGCCAGGCGAATAACTGGAGCATCCGATGTATTTGTGCTGGAAGCCCAAGCTGCAGGATATTTACCACCAATATAGGTCAAAGCCTCTCTTGAAGCAAACTTAAATGCGTAAAAAAGAGTCGACGAGGAAGTTAATGGTTTCTCATAAAATGAAGCCTCAAAACGCGGATCTCTTGTAACGGCCAAATCTTTAATGGAGAAACTGCTTGCATTTACCACAGATGAGTTTTGCCAAGGTTTTCCGTCATTACACAGAAAAGATTTGACAAGAACAAGATTGGACGCATTATCTTGACGCTCTGTACCATTGCTATATGAACCGACACTATGCGTCACACTTTTAGTGGCATCATAAGCGCGGTACATGATCACCTCTTGATTGGCACTTAAATCTTCCGAAGCAAATAAGCTTTTAAAGTCGCTTGTAAATTTATATGCCCCAACATTCATCACAACTTCAGCAGCTTTCTGCGCCAATTCCAAATATTTCTTCGCTCTTTCTTTATCTATATTGTGATAGTATAAATAAGATCCTTCAAACAACATGTAACGCGAAATGAAGGACGCCGCCACATATTTATTTAGATATTGCTTACCATCATTTGTACGCATATTGTCCAATACATATTGGAAATCTTCATACACACGGTCCATGACCACACCGCGATTATCTCGATCTTTATATAAAAGGTCAGTTTCAGAGTCCTTTAGTTCCTTATCATAGTAAGGCACATCACCAAACACTTCAACTAAGCGACTATATTCCGATCCTCTGAAAAAACGAGCGACTGCCATCCAGTGACGGTATGTCTCATCGTTAATATTAGGTTTGGTAATACGTTCGATACGATCAACAAAAATATTTGCTTTTCTAACGTAAACAAAATTCCAGGTAGGCCCCGAATATTCGCGCAGCATCTGCGGCGTTTCCATTAAAGCAATTGTACTTGAATAATCATTCTTACGTGAAGACGGAACTGTATTTTCGAAATTATCCTGAATATTTCTCTTCGTCAGGTCATCGGAAAAATTATATCCTGTCACAGGAGCATAGGCTGTTGCATAACCCGAATTATACCCTGTAAAAAAATTCGGATAGAATCCATTTGCATAAAGACGCAAAGCCAGTTCATTTCCCCAGCTATTTTGATCCTCAATATTAGTCAACTGGTTACGATCCAAAACATCCTTATTACAAGAGGACAGTAGGAGTGTTGCCCCGATCGCCAAAAAAGCTATTTTCTTTGTAAGTTTCATTTTTGTAAATTTTAGAAGTTAACTTGGACACCAAACGAAACAGATTTGAACATTGGCGTACCAACCCCTGTTCTTCCTGAGTTGTAGTTTTTCTCATTGAATATAGAAAAGCCGTTGATTGCTTCAGGATCCACAGGCAAACCATTCAACTTATCAAACGTAAAGAAATTCTCTAACGAAGTATATATTCTCGCTGTTTTGATATAAGCTTTGTTTGTCAGTGACGAAGGCAAGGTGTAGCCTAATGTAATGTTCTTAATACGCATATAAGACATATCGAGCAGATAACGCGACTGTTTTACCATATTATTTGCATCATTGCTCGCTGCATTATTAAACGCCGCTGGATAAAAAGCAGCTGTATTGTCTTTCGTCCAGAAATTATCAGCAATAGCAGCAGGCATCGCGCCGTCCGAAGAATTATAACCAGGAATCGTAAGGAATCCATTCCCCCAAAGCTGACGCTTACCGACACCCTGCAAAAAGGCTGAAAAATCAAAGCCTTTATAATCAAGCCCTAAACGAAAACCGTACTCATAACGTGGTGTTTCGTTACCAATAATTTCCAAATCACCATGATCACTTAAGGTTTCTGCCCCTTTATCAATCTTACCGTCACCATTTAAATCCACAAATTTCACATCACCCGGCCCAAACTTAAATTTACTATCCGTGGCAAATGTATTGTAGGCAGCGTTTGGATCCGACAATTTATTCATGTCTTTACCAGCTACATTGATCTGTATGATTTTACCATCGGGGCCGTATTCAAAATCAGAAGTTTGATACAATCTATCTGTACGATACCCCCAAATTTCACCCACATCCTTACCAACATAATAATCAGAAATCACCTTGGTATCTGTATACTTCAGTATAGTTGACTTTGCATCTGACAATGTTCCGCGAACATTGAATCCCAACCCATTTTCAAAACGATGATTGAAATCCATTGCCAACTCCCAGCCTTGGGTACGCAATGCACCGAAGTTACCTTGTGGCGGTGGTGCACCAAAAGTTGCGCTTACGTTGCCACTAGGCACAATCATATTTTTTGTATCTCGACGGTACCAATCGAATACCACGCCGAATTTATTTTTGAACATCCGCATATCCAAACCAATATCGGTTGTTTCAATACGCTGCCAGCCCAAACTGCTTAGCACCGCCGATGGTGTACCAATATTATAATAACGACTTCCGTCTGCGCCCAACCAATTGATATCACTAGGGATCATCGTTGAAGTATACAAACTTGGCAATACAGTCTGATCGCCAATTGACCCCCATGAGCCTCTAAATTTCAATTGATTCAGTGTAGGCTTTGCCCATTCCATAAAACTTTCCTCGGATGCCACCCAGCCAGCAGAAAAGGACGGGAACCATTGCCACTTTAAATCTTTTGGAAATTTCGACGAACCGTCATAACGGATATTTGCCTCAAACAGATACTTGTTTTTGTACGCATAATTTACACGCCCAAAGTATCCAAGTTGCGCCTCCCATAAAGCATCACCTTTAGCTTGTTGTGACGACGTATTCACACCAAATCCCAATTGTGGGTTTTTAATATCAAGCAAATTGAAGGTCTGAGAGGAATTCATATCATAATCCAAGGTCACCCGGTTTATACCGGCCAAGAACTTGAACTCATGATCATCATTAATATTCAGATTATAGGTTGTAACAGCGTTGATTGTATTATTACGACGATTGCCCGCTGCACGTAGAAAATGATCTGGATTAGCCCCATTGGCTGTATACATATAGTAATTTAAATCGTATGCTGCCATGGCACCTGCAGCACCTGCAGCCACAACCTGACCATCTGAATTGACATAAACCGGTGCCCCTGACGCATCCTTGCGTGCTACACCAGCGATCCAAGAATCTGCGGCAGTAAAACGTGTACCTGGCTGCGTAGTGATTTCTTCTTGATTGGAGAATGTATAATCAAAATCGACCTTCCAGTTTTTCATAATATTCACCGTAGCACCCAAATTCAAATTCAAATAATTATTTTGGAAACTAGCGGTATTCGCCGAAGAAACTTCACTCCAAGGGCTTCGGATCATCTTTCCATTCTCATCGTAGCCCATAGGATAAAGGGAGCTCCAACGGTACAGGTATAACCAAGGATCTGCAGTTGTAGAGCTTGTTGTATACGGATATTCCTTTTTACGCCGTGATACAATCGCACCACCACGCACAGTCAAATATTTATTCAACTCCGTAGATAAGCGCAAAGCAGCATTTGTCCGTCTAAACCGGTCATGATCAGTTGGCTTCATCATTCCGGATTGATTCAATAAGCCCATACTTAAATTATAATCCGTTTTTCCTGATGTACCTGAGATACTGAAATCATGTTGCGACGTAGGAGCAGCTTTGCGGATCATATAATCCTCTACGTTATAGGTACGAACGCCATATTTCTTTGTCGGCTCAGCTGGATTCACATACCAATCACGACCATATACCGTTGGATCATTGACGCCAATTGTCCCTCCGTATTTCTCTTTCCATTTAACGGCAAGGTCGTAACTCTGTCTATTGACCTTATAGAACGCCCCCGCTTCGGTTTCACCAATCCTTTCAGCAGCTTCAAGTGAATACTTGAGCGCGTTCACATCACCCATGTTATAGTCAACTGCAGAATTCTGGAACGAAAAGTTATTATTATAACTTATATTGAAGGTATCTCCACCTTTGGCACCTTTTTTTGACGTAATCAACACAACGCCGAATGCAGCCTTCGCACCATAAATGGAAGCTGCCGCAGCATCTTTCAATACGGTAATAGATTCCACATCCGCAGGATTAACCAATTGAATACTTGGAATCTCCACATTATCCAATAAGATCAAAGGATTCGACTGGCCTGCGATCGACCCAATTTGCCCCCTAATCTTCATCACAGGATCTGAACCAACCTCGCCGCTCGGAACGACTACGGTTAAACCTGGAGTAGTCCCTTGAATACCACGCCCCACATCCGCGATAGCACGGCCTTGCAAATTGTCTTTTACATTAATTGATGAAACCGCCCCTGTTAAATTCCCCTTCTTTTGGGTACCATAACCCACCACGACCACCTCATCCAACGATTGATTATCGACCGCCAAAGTTACATTAATGGAATTCGAAGTAACGGTAACATCTTGCGTAATATATCCGATTGAAGAAAAACGCAATTTGCTTCCTACGGCAGCTGTAATCTTAAAACGCCCCTCTGCATCGGTTTTAGTAGATGCACTTC
Organism: Sphingobacterium sp.; assembly: GCA_029239355.1. Classification (GTDB taxonomy): domain Bacteria; phylum Bacteroidota; class Bacteroidia; order Sphingobacteriales; family Sphingobacteriaceae; genus Sphingobacterium. The sequence continues at coordinate 49,895 of JAQZAZ010000013.1, read as the reverse complement.
CGCCGATGACAGAAACGCTTACTTCAGAGACTGGACCTTTTCCATCCGTTACAGTACCTTGCACCGTATTTTGAACCGTAGTTTTCGATAAAGAGCGAAGAAGAGCACTCGGTAAGTTAGAGCTACTCAAAGCGCCTTCTCTCTTTACGAAAGAGTAGGATTCAGAAGGAAAACTCAATCCAAGAGCAACAGAAAATAGTACAAATTTTCTCATTGATTATAGAGTTTTAAAATAAATGATTTTAGTTAATATTGTTAGTTATTCGTTATTCAAAATCGTTGTACAGCAAGTACTTTTTACGCATTTGCTTGTAAGCCTTTAAGTCAGCAGCCCAAGAATCCCGAATCTGTAATTCAGACTCTCCGGCAATAATCTGTTTACGCAGTTGATCTGTGCCGGCCAACTTGTCAAAAAACTCAGGTCTCGCAAAAAAAGTAGTTTTGTCCGGTGTTTTCTGATAGAAGTCTAAAAGATATTTTAGTGTAAATTTTTGCTCATCAGGATTCAGATCACGTAAATCTATACCATAATTCTTGACTCCTTTTCCTTCCACATGTTTTGACATACCATGACGTTCACCAGGCGTAAACGTAAAAGATCCATAGACTGGATTTGTATATCCGAGAACCTGGAAAGGCCAGTCAGTACCGCGGCCTACCGAAATGTCTGTACCTTCAAACAAGCATAAGGACAGATACAGACGTACGGAAAGCTGATTTGGCAAACTCGGAGATGGAATTACCGGCAAGTCATACATCTTGTTGTGATCCCAATTTTGAACTTTTATAATCTCTAGATCAGCCTGACGCCCATTCTCCAACCATTTTTCCCCATTGATCATCTGCGCGAGTTCACCGATCGTTAACCCATGGATCATTGCAATTTTATGCCAGGAAACATCAGACTTAAATTTATCGTCATGCCGCACAGGCCCATCCACCTGATCACCATTTGGATTGGGGCGATCCAGCACAATGAGTTTTTTATTGTGCTTTGCGCACAACTCCATGACACGGTGCAACGAAGTAATATAGGTATAGAAACGCGCTCCGACATCCTGCAAATCAAAAATCATGACATCAATGGAATTGACAATCGAATCTTGTTTCTTATTCCCCCCGTACAGGGTAAATAAAGGCAGTCCCGTTTTTTGATCCACGTCATTACCAAATTTCTCCCCACGCTCAACATTTCCACGAAAACCGTGCTCCGGAGCAAACGCAAACTTCAGATCCACTTTATTGTCAAGCAGAACATCCACTAAGTGCCTTTTGTCAGCACCTACAATAGAAGTCTGATTTCCCATGATTCCTACCTTTTTACCTTTTAGTTGCGGTAAATAGGACGATAATTGATCAGCTCCGGGAGTAATAGCAACACCAGCAATATCGTTCACAGCGCCGGTCGTATTCTTTTTACCCATCTGAACAGATCGTCGTGTTTGACCACAAGAGGCTAGAGAGAGAAGAGAGACCACACAGGTTAACGTTAGTAAGGTATATTTTATCATAAATAGACTATTTGCTCACACATAAATGCAGTTTTATGCATGAATAATTGAAAATCAGAATAAAAGTAAGTAGAAGTTTTCGTTTTTAAAACAAAATTCCTTATAAAACCGCAAAAGAAAGTAAGTGAACACTTACAGATAATAAAAAAGTTTAGCGTCAAATTTACAATTTGGAGAGCAAAAAAAACTAAATTTTAAAACATAATACATTTATAAAGAGAGAGTTATTTATAATAATATTATTTAACCCGCTATATATAAAACAATAAAAAAGAAACAGGAAAAAACAGTAAGGTTATATTTAACACTCCCTTAACAATGCGGCAAAATACAGCAAATATACAAACCACAATGCAAGCCACAAATTGTTACGGATAAAATCAGGCTCAAATAATTAGGCCAGTTGATCTAATGTAAATCATTTGGGTAAGGGTTTTAGTTTTAATTCTGACAAATGAACTCTCAAGGAATTCATAAATTTATCTCCTGGATCATCTTTACCCGTAATGTATTTTGGATCAGTTTCCTTCCACCAAGAAGTCTTTTTAAAACGCTGATATTCATGATGACCGATCACATATTCAATAGGATACTTTTTACTCAGATAACGAATAAGCTCTTCATTTGCTTTTAATTGTGCATCGGTCAAGGGGTTCTGGCGACTACCTATATTTTCGATACCAATCGCACAATAGTTGAGACCAATGGTGTGTCTTGCAAAGATTGTATCTGGCAAAAATTGATAGATTGTTCCATCGCGATCAATGACAAATTGAGAAGAAACATTCAGGGCACTGGCTTTCGTCAATTCAGGTCTTCCCGGCAGTTTCACCGGATTGAAAGTGTTGAATGTTGCCTTCACACTATTGTTTGCCGTCCAATGCACCACAACTATTTTAGGATGAATTGTTGGCGTAGCTTGGCTTAACCCATGCCTATTCTTCAAATAATCCAAGGAAAGCTGTATACGCTCTTGATTCCAAGTGATCGGCTTTTGGACAATCTTGGGCGACTGAGCGAACAAAACTGTCACACACAGACAGTAAAAGAATAACAAAAATGATCTCATCATACAAATCTAATAATTTTAAAATTTAAGCGAACAACCACAGCACCAGTAAAAAGGCTTGAAGGAAACCTTCAAGCCTTTAAAAAAATATAATTTTTTTATTTTTTGTCCCAAAAGACTGGTTTCGTAATATACGTGGGTTCTCCCGCATCCGGATCAGCTTTTTTTACTTGATCGAGATTATAACTGTTTTCATAGGACGCTACCGCAAACCTTCTTGGCCAGTCCGTCGCATTTGGAAATGAATTTGTAAAAACATGTCCTGGACGGTTAAATCCCTTATAAATACCAGATGCTTCATTATAATTACCAGAAGCATCCGTACAAAAATCCATACGACGCAAATCCACCCATTGTTCTTGAGAATAAGAAAGTGCGATATATTTCTGAATCATAATATGGCTTAAGGTCAATTTCGAGACATCCTGAACAACAGAAGTGCTGGCCAGATATTTTGTTATGTCTGCCCCGTTTACTCCGAGTATCTCCATATGTATCTTTATACCGTCTTTATAAGCTTGAAGCGCTTGTGCTAACTGACCTTTTTTAAAGCGAATTTCCGCCTCTATGAACTTCATCTCGGATCCTGTTAACAGAAGCCCCTTCCCTCCCTTTTGCGTATACCATGTACCGGTCGACAAAACGCGCCCCGAGGTACTAGCTTTGTTACTTCGCAGGGCTACATAAACAGAATCTGCATGAGAAAACTTGTTATTTTTCTCACTAAAAGTAACAGCCACTGGACCAGTTGCAGGTAAGGCAGACTGCATATCGACGACTTTTGATCTCACCATTACCCCGAGACCGTTATCCATGCTAGGGACAAGCAGATCCAACCTAGGGTCTAACATATTATTGGTTCCTGAGGGAGCGCCAGTATAATTGTTTGTCACATAGTCAAAATACAACTTCGTTATTCTAGCAGTAGTGCCTGTATTTGACCACTGCAAAGCAGCTTTAGAGTTATCACTTACATTTGGTCCCTCATCGACATATTGATAAATTGTCCCATCGAAGCTCGAAGAAGGCGCTTTTGTTAATAAGTTTAAAATTTCATCGGGATTATAATTTGCTTTTTTACTATAATGGTTTAGGAAACGTGCCTTCAAACCATAAGCCAATTTAATCCACTTTTGTGTATCTCCACTGTTGTATGTATCACCCTCTTTTAAAGAAGGCGCATATTGATCCTGTGCTTTACTCAGCTCAACAATTGCTTCATCCAAAAGCGGCAATATTTTGCTATACACATACGCTCCGTCGTCAAACTTCGGCGTTAGGATATCCTTGTTATCAAATTCATCATAAGGAAGAATTCCATAACAGTCAACCATAAATCCAAAACCCCAAGCTTTTATAATCTTACCAACACCCACATAATGATTTGCCCCTATTTTATTCGCAGCGTCGATCATCGGCTGAATATTAACAGCAGTATTAACATACCATGCCTGCCATGGCCAACCCACAGCAGCATTTGTCAAATTCCATCGTGTCAGATTCCAGTTATTATTGTTCGCATTAACAACCGCCAATTGCTGTGTAATAAAAGCAGCTCTTGTGCCTGCACTTTCGTAGCCATCAGCAAATTGAGCCAAAATAGGCGGCAAACGTTGCACTGCGGTCGGAACCGTTGTATTCGCAGAATTGGGATTCTCATTTACATCCAGCCATTTACTACAAGAGCCTAAAGCCAGAGATGATGCAGCCGCTAGTATATAGATAAACTTTTTCATTTTTTAAAACTTTAGATTTAAACCAAAGGTAACGCCAGCTGTTGCTGGAACACCTGCATAATCCACTCCAACTGAACCAGAACCTATCACGCCTGCTCCTGCGGCACTCACTTCAGGATCCATTCCACTATAATTTGTCCATAGCCATAAGTTCGTTCCTGTTGCTGTTATTGAAGCGGCCTTAAATATTTTAGAACGCTTCAAAAATTCAGAAGGTAAGCTATACGTCAAGCTTAAAGACCTCAGACGCAACCAATTAACAGTTTCAACAAAGTTCGGTGTATTTAGCGCATATATATCTCGATAATAATCTTCCGTAGCGATGACTTCCTTCGTCACCAGTTCGTAAGCTTTTGTGTCTGGATTAAGGGCCATTCCTGTAAACGAAATTTTATCACCTCGATTCTCGGAGACTTTACTTAAACCGTTATATGCTAAAAGATATTCTGTACCATTCAAAATATCTCCACCTTTTCTAAAATCAAATAAGAATGAGAGCTCCCAGTTTTTGTATGTAAACGTATTATTTAGACCGCCAATAAAACTGGGTTCTCTATTACCTATTGGTTTAGTTGCATCTGTCGATGTTAACGGATATCCAGTCTTCCAGTCCAATAACAGATTTCCATCTAAGTCACGTTGCCATGTCGAACCACTTATACCCATAAAGTTTCCATTACCAAAAGATGCTGCTTTTCCGTTTCCAACCTGGACATCCGTAACATACAAAATGGGTAAGGACGCTGGTAACGACTTAACAATCCCCTTATTATGAGAGAAATTCAATACTAAATCCCATCTAAAATCCTGTTTTTTAATTGGAGAAGTATTAATAGAAACTTCTATACCTTTATTCTCGATTTCCCCTGTATTAACATAACTTAAGATATACCCCGTAGCATTTGAAACACGTGGCTGTAAAATCTGATCTTTAGAATTGTTTTTGTAATAAGTAAATTCAATACCCAATTTATTTTTAAACAACTTCAAATCTGTACCAACTTCAAAAGAAGTCGTAGTCTCCGGTTTCAATTGATCATTACCCCTTGTCCAATTATTCCTAAAACCTCCTCCAATTGTCAACTGAGGATCAAACAAGTAAGTTGCTGTTTGATAAGCGGGAGCATCTTTACCTACCTGCGCCCAAGAAGCTCTTAACTTACCATAATTTAAGATGTCATTTTTCTCTATTAGCTCCGTGAAGATTAAACTTCCAGAAAATGACGGATAGAAGAATGAACGATTTTGGATCGGCAATGTTGAAGACCAGTCATTACGCCCAGTAGCACTTAAGAAAAATAAATTCTTATAACCGATACGCAAATCTCCATAAACTCCCAATAATCTCTTTTTGGTAATTGATTCATTAAAATATTTGTTCTTTGCATCTGCATTATTGACACTTTCGAAATTCGGGATTGAAAATTGCTCCGCGCGCATTGAATTCGCCTGCACATGCGTATCTTCAGCTGTTGTCCCCAACAAGAAGTTTAGATCCCAATCCTGCTGAAATTGTTTATGAAAATTCAACATAAAATTGGAATTGATATAATTATACTGACGGATATTTTCAGATAGCATACCTTTTTGCCATGCCAGCTTCACAGCCGAGCCAGGTGTTATGATTGATCTAAAATTAGTCGTATAATTATCGACCCCTAACTTATAAGTTGCATCTAACCAATCCGTAATTTTTACATTCGCGTAGACATTTCCTAAAAAACGGTTTGTTTTATCATTCTGAGGATTTTTATTTATTGTCCAATACGGATTATCAACATTGTCCTCCAATGCAACGTTAGGTAACAATAATATCTGCTTACCACTAGGATCAATCCAATTTTTCATATCAACGTTACGTGGGAATGCTAAAATAGACTCCATATACCCCATTCCTGATCCTCCCCATAAACCAGATCCGGTCAATGTTTTCTGTGTTGTACTATGTGAGTAAGATGCATTTGCCCCAAATGTAAAAACACCAACCTTCTGTTCACCGTTAAACCGAAACGTCGTCCGCTTAAAATCTGTTGTTGGAACAATACCCGATTGATCTAAATTGGAACCGGATAAATAAAAATTACCTTTCGCATTACCTCCTGAGACATTAAATGAATTATCAAAACTTGTGGCATTTTGATAGAAGTCTCCCAGGTTGTCATAAACAGTTTCTCCAGGTTGAAATGCATCCCCCCAAGACAAATAGGTATTATCCGTAATTTTGTTGCCTTTATAATTAGACCCTTGTTTGAATTTATCCTGCAATTTAGGTAAGCGATTTACCCAATTGACCCCAAATCGCGAATTTATTCCTATAGATGTTGCCCCATCTTTTCCTTTTTTGGTTGTGACAACAATAGCTCCGGCTGCTGCGCGCAAACCATACAACGCTGCAGCGGCTGGCCCCTTTAAAACTGATATCGATTCTATGTCTTCCGGATTTAAATCTAAAGCACGATTACCATTCGTCGTAGAGATATTAGTATTGCCATCAAATGCTGAATTATCCCCCTGCCCGGTCGAATTATCCATAGGCATACCATCAATGACAAATAAAGGCTGATTATCGCGTTCCAATGAAGTTCCCCCGCGTATGACGATAGAAGCCGAAGCCCCTGGAGCACCACCAGAATTGGTCACGTTAACCCCAGCGATCTTTCCATTCAATGAATTGATTACATTGGGATTTTTATTCTTCATCAATTCATCAGCCTTGATATCTTGAACGGCATAACCTAAGGCTTTCTTTTCCTTCTTAATCCCCATCGCTGTCACCACCACCTCTTCTAGCGCTTCTTCACTTCCTGAAAGAGAAATATTGATTGTAGCATCCGAGCCCACGAGCTGCTGTCTTTCTTTAGACCCCACGGCCCTAAAAATTAAAATATCTCCAGGATCCGCCTTAATTGTGAAACTTCCATCTGGATTCGTTTGCGTACTGACAGGTTTACCTTTGATGCTTACCGTAACATTTGCCATTGATCCACCATCTGAGGCATTCGTTACTTTACCAGTAACTGTTTTGGTCTGTGCCCATAAACTGGTAGATAGCATCACTCCTGAACAGATTAAGAGTAATTTTTTATTCATGGTATTTAGTTAGTTGTTAATAACTGATCATAACGGGAGATTCCAGCCCGAGGTTTTCACCAATTATAATACAATACTATAAAAAGCGAATTATTTATGCAAGTTTATGCGTAATTATTTGAAAAAGAAATAAAAATAAAAACATTAACGCATGATTCGACATCAATTAATGCAAAAATCGATCGCACAAGCAATACAAAAACGCATCTATCAGCAAAATTTAAAACCGAATTATGATTAAACACATTTTCATCTCATCTGACCCGACTTAAACTTCATTAAATTGCGTCTTGAATGCGTACATCAAGTAAAAGCTAATGAAACAGCAAACTCCACAAACAAAAAAGTTCATACCAATACATGTAAAATTATTATTTCGTATAAAAAAGGATGGGAAGAACGTGCATTTACACCTTATGGGAATACGATGTAAATATGACTTCACAGTACTATCAGGACTTGCGTAATTGCCAGAAGTTCTATACTGTTGAGAAGATACTAATAAGCAATGTCTTTGCAAATAAAAGCCGCAACATCTTCAAATATAAGTCACAATCTGGCGAGTTAAGCGAAACCTGATATATCAAAACATACAGCATCTGTGTATATTTCAATCTAACAAATAGGAGCAAGGAATGTTACAGACAGTAAATCTCGTGGCACCTTCGAATGACAGAAGATGCAAACCTAAGGAGCCAAGTTAATCTTAACATTATAATGTTTTTTAATATAGGCCTGTTGCTCGGCAGAATCTGTCTCCAGATCATGAATAGCACGGTCGCGCTCTTTGTCCACTTCCATCTTGACCACACAGCGATAAAATCGGAACACGTCCTTTTCAGTCTCCAGGATCAACCGCGGTACCCGGGCAGGTTTACCGGTTTCATCCTTGGCAACCATGGTAAAATAAGAGGAGTTACAATGCTTTGTTTCACCTGTCTGAATATTCATTGCCTCGACACGGATTCCCACTTCCATCGATGAATTACCGACATAATTAACCGAAGCAATTAACGTAACCAGCTCTCCTACTTCAATTGGTTTCAAAAAATCAACCTTGCCAACAGAGGCTGTGACGCAATAATGTGCCGAAAACTTAGACGCTACCGCAAAGGCTATTTGATCCATCAAAGACAAAATATATCCCCCATGGATCTTTCCTCCAAAATTAGCATTAGATGGTAACATCAACTGTGAAATTCGGATCACCGACTCACTAACAGTTTTATAGATCTCTTCCATATCCCTAAATTTACTCTGGATAGACCATAAATCAAAACAAAATCACTGTGTTTCAGCGAATACGGTCTTTTGTGATCAAAAAGAGACAAAAATCCTCGGCAATGAAGTGGAAAACTAAAAAAAAAACAAAAGGGATATCCGAATTGATCAGATACCCCTTTTCCAAATAGTACAAAAACTCTTTATTTGATTTTTTCAGCGATATAAGGACTTTCATTGCTCAAACGATCAATAGCCTTTACCGCAACATACTGCAATTTTTTGTTATTCAACGCCGTCGGTACATCTTTCGTCGTTACCCCGGGTTCCAAGATTTCATATTTCCATTCGTCACCATAATTCAGGTATAACACCCATTGTGCGACCTGGTCAATTTGCTGATGTTGCCATTTTAAGAAAATATTGTTTCCTTGCGGCGTCAGTAGCAAAGTCGGCTTCAGCAAAGGATTAGCATTGAGCCATGGACTTGGCGGAACCAAGGCTTTAAATTGATACGGACCTTCCACAAGCGCCTGCGTCATTGCTGGATTTTTGGTCAGTCCGGCCAAACTCCAATGGATGACGCCATCGCGGTTATCCGGCAAAATATTACGTGCTGCGGCAACCTGATTCACAATCTCCTGCACATATTCAGGGCCACGTCTTCCGACTGTATTAATACCCGGCCAAAGATGCCGCCCCATTGTATTCTCACTTTCCCACCATTTTAATAAAGCTGTATAGCTTTGTTTCGCCGGTTGGATAGGCCAATAAAGCTGTGGCGCAAAATAATCAATCCAGCCTTTATTTAACCACAATTTAGCATCTGCATATAACATATCGTATTGACTCGACCCCTGAATTCCGGCAGGATATCCCGGCTTCCAAATTCCAAAAGGGCTAATACCGAATTTCACAAAGTTTTTTTCCCTTTTTATATCCTTGTAGATACGCTCAATAAAGGTGTTTACACTGTTTCTCCTAAAATCACCACGTGACAAGGTCCCACCATTGCGTTTAAACTCATTATAGCTGTCCGAATCCGGAAAATCTTGTCCACCATTATATTCGGCATAGGGGTAAAAATAATCGTCGAAATGCACCCCGTCAATATCATAACGCTTAACGATATCCATCACAACACGTGCTGCATGATCTTGCGTCGATTGTTTGGATGGATCAAACCAGTAATAACCCTGTTTTAGCTTAACCACAGACCCTGGCATTTTACGCGCCATCGAAGCTGATGTCACAGCCCCACCAGCAGTATGATGAGCACGATAAGGATTCAACCAAACATGAAGTTCAATTCCCCGCTTGTGTGCCTGCTCAACCCAAAAATCAAGTGGATCATAATAAGGTGAGGGAGCTTGGCCTTCCGTTCCTGTCAAAAAATAGGACCAGGGCTCAAGATCACTCTTATAAAAAGCATCTGCCGAAGGACGCACCTGAAAAATAACGGCATTGAAATTATTAGTCTTCAAAAAGTCGAGGATACCAATCGCTTCTTGCTGCTGTTCGGCAGTACTGAGATTATTTTTGCTCGGCCAGTTGATGTTGGCTACAGAAGCAACCCAAGCCGCACGAAACTCACGGGGCACGGGTGGAAGATCAACAACGATATCCTTCTTTTTCTCAACCGTCGGCTGCTCTTTTGTTTCTATCGTATTTTTCATCCGCTCTCTCTTCGGAACTGAAGGGGGATCTTTTTTTACAATTTCAACATTGGTATTCGTGTTCACAGGTTCTTGCTTTTTATTTTTCTTGGAGGAACAAGAAGACAAAAGAAAGAGTGCCGTAGTTAAAAATAATAAGGAACGTTTCATCAAGCTATAGAATATTGTGTTTTTTTTCAAACTAACCCCCAAAACTAAGCTAAATTTCAATAGAAAAGAAATTTAGCGACTCCTCATCCGTTTTTAAAAATATATTTCGGTCGGATGAAAAGACACTGCATATAGTTGCTTATGGGATTAAATGTAAGCTATGCGAATCTTCAGATCAATAACGTAGTTCTCCTTTAAAGATAACATGCTCCAGCTTGAGGTCATCCGTAAATACAATGATGTTAGCAATGCTTCCTGGATTTAAATTCCCAATATCGCTTCGTTGCAATAGCTTAGCTGGATAAGTCGTAGCCATCCGGATTGCCTCATCCAGCGGAATCCCGACATGTTCCACACAGTTTCTGATTCCTTCAAATAGGGAGATTGCCGCCCCCGAAATGGTACCATCTGGCAAGGCGTAATAGCCATCATTCAAGACATGTTGATAGATCCCTTTAGTACATGCCGCAACCGCGTCGGTAATCATAAACAAACGCTCGCCCATTTGCCGTTTGGCGATTTTTACAGCTTCAAAGCTGACATGATGCCCATCCACAATGATGCTCGCACAAGCCTTGCTGTGATTAAAAATAGCACCGACCAACCCTACTTCGCGATGGTGTAACGGCGACATGGCATTGAACAGATGTGTACTCGTCGGAATTCCCAAATCGTAGCCATATGTACCTTCCTCGAAAGTAGCATTGCTATGCCCCGCACTAAGCAGCAACCGGTATTCTTGCAAATATTCCAGCACATCGTCCGAAATACATTCAGGGGCAATGGTCATCATTTTGACAACTTTATTTCCCTGCAACAGATCTTTGATCCTTTCTTTTGTTGGCGTTATAATCAGTTCTTCAGGATGAGCTCCCCGTTTTTTTGCATTCAGAAAGGGCCCCTCCAGATGCAGACCTAAAAAGGCATCATGATGATAGTCCTCAGCGATACGAATGGCTTCTTTGAATACTTGAATCGTATTTGTTGCCAAAGTCATCATATAGGAAGTCGTCCCTTTATCAATCAACCCGTTGGAGATCCGCTCCAAAGAATCCAAGGTAAGTTCAGCAGAATACAAATCCGAACCATCACCATACAATTGCAGGTCAATCAAGCCCGCGCAAATATTGGTTCCTTTGACATCAAGCAGCTGATATCCTCCTGGAAGATCCTGCTCGTCGACGATCCCTATAATTTTTCCTTCATCCAGAAGCAACGCCCGCTGTTCTATAATTTCACTACCGGTATAGATCTTACCGCCAATCAATGCTGTTTTTTTCATCAAAAATAATTATTACATGTTATCCGGTCTGACGGCACAATTCATTCACTTCCCCAGCTAAAGTTAGGGTTTGTCTTTTCGTTATCCCAAAATTTTTGCGTTTAAATTTTAACTTTTTAATTTACTGTTGTAACTTAGTTCCATGTACTTTTTCAGAAAGCGCAATGCCGATCGCCCTACAAATGGCAGCATTAAAGCCATGCATATCATTAATGCAACGGCCATTATTGTCTTTTTATTGGGGTTGATCTACAAAATTTTTTTTTCATCCTAAACAAGCAACCATGTCAAAAAAAGAGATCTTCAACACAGACAAAGCTCCTGCGGCAATAGGCCCTTATAACCAAGCAATTAAAGCCGGCAATACACTTTATGTTTCCGGACAGATTCCACTTGTTCCAGAGACAATGGAACTGATCTCATCGGGCGTAAAAGATGAAGCGCATCAGGTGTTGAAAAATTTGGAAGCCATTTTAACACATGCTGGATACACATTTCAGGATGTGGTCAAGGCATCCATCTTTTTAAGCGACATGAGCAACTTTAGCCTAGTGAACGACGTTTATGCCGAATATTTCAAGGAAGCCCAACCGGCACGTGAATGTGTCGCTGTGAAGACATTGCCAAAGAACGTCAATGTCGAGATTTCGGTCATTGCCTGGAAAGATTAATCCGTGGAAAATAACAATGAAACAGTAAGCCGCGGAAAATATCTTTTCGCGGCTTTTTTGGCTCCCTTCATTTGGGGTTTCATGTCCATCCCCGTCCGCTGGATACGGGAATACCCTGCCGAGGACATTCTATATTTTAGAATAGTTACGGCCTTAGCTATGCTTTGGCTCTATCTCTTGCTCTTCCAACGGAAGACCTTGCGCTCAGACATTCAGAAATTTAAAGATCTATCGAAAAATGGTAAAATTAAGCAGACGCTCCTGATTGTCCTTGCTTCCCTGTTGATCTTCGGCAACTGGTTCACCTATATTTATGCCGTCAACCACATCAGTATCCAGTCCGCAGCTCTGGCTTATCTGACTTGCCCCTTGATTACCGCAGCAGCAGCCTATTTCATCTTAAAAGAAGCACTGCACCCGATTCAGAAGGTGGCTCTCCTCATTGCCTTTGGCAGTGTCTGTCTGCTGGCCAAAGGATCGCTGAATGATGTTTTTTGGGCAGCCACCATTGCCACCTGTTATGCTTTCTATCTCATCGTACAGCGCATAGCCACAGGTTTTAGTAAACTCAACCTCTTGGTTGTGCAATTGACTATCTGTGCACTATTTGTTATCCCCAAACTGATCTATAATCATCATGATATCCCCACAGATCCTATCTTCTGGGGTACAATCATGCTGATTGCAGTTATATTTACTATTATTCCACTATTTCTGAGTATGTACGCTTTGATTGGTATTTCTTCTACCACAACAGGTGTATTGCTATACATCAATCCAATCATTGCCTTCACCCTGGCAGCAACCTATTTTCAGGAACCTATCCCCTTCATCAAGTATCTGGCTTATGGTATAATACTGGTTGCGATCGTTCTTTTTAATAGTAACAATTTCCGCCAGACCAGGAAAAATTCCGCAAAGCTGTAGCGAAACCGACAGTGCAGACGTATTGATATCATAAATAACTAATCAATTAAATACAAATCATGAAACATGACAAGTTATTGTGCATTGCGCTGTTTTTGTTCATCGCTTTGATTTCCTGTAAAAAAGAGAGCCTTTCATCGGGATATTGGGAAGAATTAGCCGCAAAAAAACGAACGGAAATCGAACAGTTAATCACCTCTAAAAAAGCCATTGACAAGGAAGAATGGTATGTAAAAAAAGTACAAAATTACTGGTGTGGCGAAAGCTACTTTGCCATGCACAAGTCGCTTGAAAAGGATTTTGACAAGCTGTGGCAGGAATATCGGGATCTTGTAAAAAAAGAATTTGATGCCGGAATCAAGGAAGGTATTATTTATGAGCCGTGTGATGACTACTATTGGTATGATTATTCCCCTCTGGAATTAGTTGTTGAGAATCAAAAAGCCAAATTAATTTTTGTACAAGATCTCACTGCCGAAAAATGCCGCGAACTCTTGCCTGATCTTAAGAAGAAGATGGACGATTATCAAAATAAGCTGACCTGCACCGGTACAGACAAGTGGGACGTAACCCCTATTCCGGGATGCGATACTACCTATTTGCCCTTTTCACGAGCTAATGATTACAGTGAAATTAAAAAAATAGTGAGCCTTTACAATGCGCTCTACCTCAGGCTATCTTCTTTAGAGTCTCCAGCTTGTACGCAAGGTCCTACACCAAAGTTTAAATCGCTGACCTGTGAAAACGGAAAACCAAAGGTCAACTACACCTGGAATTAAATCTTTATAAATAATCCGGCTTATCATCGTTTGAACACCATTAACTGCAACGGTGATAAGCCAGATTACTCACTTTTCCTTTCAAAGGAAGATACATTTCCAGCAAGGAACAAAAAATGACAAAACACATCCATCTTACAATCAACAACTTAACAGATGCCTCTTGACATTTGTATCAACTTTGTTTACTAAAATTTTTGATTTTTCATCAACAGTAGTAAATTAGTGCTCAATTTAAGGGAATCACACCCCTTTTTGCTCCTATCACTTCTGTATTGAATAGCATACAATAATCACTGATTTTGCTTTCCTGTCATATTCAATACGTTTTTCCTAACCGACATGCTAAATGGAATTAGCCCATTACCGTGGAAAAAATCTACTGTTATGAAAAATATGTATATAAAACTGAATATAACACATATACTATATGAATAACAAATTATACACTACACTAAGGATGTTGAGTATTGTTCCGACAATGCTCTTTTCGGCATCTTTACTTCATGCGCAAAGCAGCCAAGTGAAAGGGACGGTTGTCGATGCTAAAACGAAAGCTCCACTTGTGGGCGCTACTATCAAAGTACTGGGCACATCAACAGCTAGTTCTACAGATAGCAAAGGTGCATTCCAGATCAATGTAGACGATAAAAATCGTGTTCTGAATATCAGCACGATTGGCTACGAAAATAAAACGGTCACACTCGGACCAGGCGAAACAACAGTTACCGTAAGCATGGATGAACAAACCCGTCAGCTTGAAAGTGTTGTTGTTACCGCCCTTGGTATCAGCCGTGCACAGAAATCATTGACCTACTCTACCCAACAGGTCAACGGGGATGAACTGAACAAGGTAAAAAGTACCAATTTAGCCAACAACCTTAACGGTAAGGTAGCAGGGGTCAATATTGCTTCCAGCTCATCAGGACCAGGTGGTTCGGCGAAAGTCATTTTACGTGGTAACAAATCGGCTTCCGGCAACAATCAGGTACTTTACGTTGTCGATGGGGTACCGATCAACAACCAGACATTAGCAAGCCAGCCAGACAACGTCTTTGGAGGACAGCGTGACGGCGGTGACCCTATTTCATTGATCAACCCAGAAGACATCGAAAATATCTCTGTATTAAAAGGGGCATCTGCTGCAGCCCTATATGGAAGCCAAGCAGCCAATGGCGTCATCTTAGTGACAACAAAATCAGGTAAACAGGGCCGCACAACGATTAATTTTTCTTCAAGTGCACAGATAGAACAAGCTGTATCGACACCTAAATTCCAAAATCAATATGGCCAAGGTTCAGGCGGCAAGAACAGTAATACCAGTGTATTCAGCTGGGGAGATAAAACCAATGGCACCAACTATGATAATCTAGGTGAATTTTTCCGCACAGGGAGTAACTTCACCAATTCATTGACATTATCTGGAGGTAACGAAAAAAATCAGACTTACTTTTCTTACGCCAACACCCTTGCTAAAGGTATACTCCCCGAAAATGACCTGATGCGTCACAACTTCAATCTCAAAGAAAGTGCTACATTCTTCGAGGATAAGTTGACCGTTGAAGGTAGCGCGAACTACATTACCCAAAAATTGGATAATGCGCCTTCTTCAGGTTTTTATTACAATCCATTGGTTGGAACATATCTATTGCCACGGAGCTTAAATATCGTAGATTATAAAAATTACGAAACCTTTAACACAAGCCGCAACCTTAATGAACAAAACTGGTTCAGCCTAAGTGATAGTCCTACAACACAACAAAATCCATGGTGGATCGTCAATAGGAACCCGACACGCTCAACCCGAAACCGTTTGCTTTTAAATGGTAGTGCAAAATATAAGGTAGCCCCATGGATTAGTATTCAGGCTAGAGGAAGTGTCGATCGCACTTCAGAGGTATGGGACCGCAAAGTCTACGCGAGCACGCCAAATCCTTTAGGAAAAGCAAATGGTAACTATAATTATACAAATACCACCATTACACAACAATATGGTGATGTCGTTGCCAATATGAACTTTAATGTCAGCGATAAATTTCAGATCACTGGATTGGTCGGAACAAGCATCACTGACTGGAAAACTGAAGGTGTAGATTTTAATACAGGTATTGATGGATTAAAAATCCCGAATCAATTCTTTATTCAAAACACAACAACACCTGTCACTTCGACATTATCCGCCAACCGGAGACAGCTGCAATCGGTATTTGCATCTGCAAACTTAGCTTATGATAACTGGATCTATTTAGATCTGACCGCTAGAAATGACTGGTCGAGTACATTAGCATTCACAGGAACCAAATCTTTCTTCTATCCATCTGCAGGATTGGGCATCGTATTGAACGACAAGTTAAACTTACCTGAATTTGTCAATATGGCCAAGGTCCGTGGTTCGTATGCGGTAGTGGGTAATGACTTACCTCCTTACACGAGCTTATTAACAAATACAGTGAATCCATACGCTGTATTGACAGTGAACGATATTGCCTTCTTAAAAACATTAAAACCTGAAAAAACGAAATCTTTTGAAATCGGGACAGAATGGCGCATGTGGAACAACCGTTTGAATGTTGATGTAACTTACTACAAAACAAACACGACGAATCAATTCTTTAAAGTCGCAGCAAGCCAGGCATCATTAAACAAACAATATGCTATTAATGCTGGTGACATCCAAAACCAAGGAGTTGAAGCATTAGTATCTTTGGATGCTATCAGAAATGACGATTTCAAATGGACAACAAGTATTAACTTCACCTACAATAAAAACAAAATAAAAAAACTAGCAGATGCTGTTCCTGAATTTAATCTAACAGGTGAAAATCAAAACAACTTTGCTTCCAAACTTGAAGTGGGAGGTTCTTTTGGCGATATCTATGGACAGGATTTTGTTCGTGATGATCAAGGGAGAATTATTATTTCAGAAGACGGCATTCCTCAGAAAACAAGCGCATATACTAAATTAGGGAATTCAAATCCAATTTGGCAAATGGGCTGGAATAACAGTTTCAATTATAAAAATTTCAATTTCAGTTTCTTGATTGACGGAAAGTTTAATTATGATGTCATGTCAATTACACAGTCCGTGATGGATGGCTACGGAGTATCTGAAGCAAGTGGAGCGGCCCGTGCAAATGGAGGTGTTTCTGTAAACGGTGTCACACCAAATGGAACCCCTGTTTCTGTCGTGGATGCGGAGAAATGGTATACCTCAACTGGCGGTATAGGTCCAGTCAGCAGCCAATATATTTATGATGGAACGGTCGTGAGATTACGAGAATTGACTTTCGGTTATGACTTTAACATCAAAGATAGCTTCTTCAAAAAACTGCGTGTAAATGCTGTAGGAAGAAATCTATTCTACATTTCGAAAAAAGCTCCTTTCGACCCAGAAGTAACCATGTCAACAGGAAATGCGTTAAGCGGTGTAGATATCTTTATGATGCCTGCAACCCGTAACTACGGACTTACATTAAATGCAACTTTCTAAACGATCAACAATGAAATTTAATAGCAAACATATATCTAAATTCTCACTTGCAATTCTACTCCTTGGCGGAACAATGAGCAGTTGCACAAAGAATTTTGAAGATTATAACAAGAACAATATTGGATTAACCGATGAAGATCTCAAAGGTGATGGACAAGATCTTGTGCTTTTTCTAAAAAATGCCCAGATGTCAATCTATAACTTTTCAGGCGCCGGAGACCCTAACTCCTATCAGGTCCAACAAAACCTGAATGCAGATGTTTTCTCAGGCTTTTTCATGTCCCCTACACCTTTTAATAGCGGCCAGAACAACCTGAATTATGCCATGGTTAACGGATGGAATGGAGAACCTTTCCAGGTATTATATCTTAACGTTATCAAATCCATTGAAAAGTTAAAAGGCAATGGACTTGCAGAAACATATCCAGCATTATGGGGTTCAACATTGGTCATCAAAGTAGCAGCTGCCAGCCGCGTTACAGATATCTATGGTCCTATTCCATATAGTAAAGTAGGTACCTCTAACACTGTACCATACGACAAACAATCCGATGTATATGCAGCTTTCTTCAAAGAGCTCGATGAGGCTGTAACAGCACTAAAATCGTACAAAGCGGACAGTCCAATGGCTGCTAAAATTGACCAGATCGATCTTGTATTTCCTAATTCCGATAATCAGGTCCGTTTTAAAAATTGGTTAAAAATTGCCAATTCATTGCGTCTACGTTTGGCAATGCGCTTGGTAAAAGTTGATGCAGCATTAGCAAAAACACAAGCTGAAAAAGCGTTGGATCCTGCAAACGGCGGTGTAATGGAGAGTAATAGCGACAACTTCAAGATCACAGTTCCAGCGGACGGAACCTATAGCAACCCGCTTTGGTTTATTTCCAAAAACTGGGCTGATACGCGTATCAATGCAACACTTTCGTCATATATGGTTGGGTTAAAGGACCCGCGCATTTCCAAATATATGTCTCCAGTGACTAAAGATGCAACAACAACAGCTTTCGCTGGACAATACATTGGAATCCGTACCGGTGCTGAGGATATTGAAAAAGATAAATACCAAAAACTTTCAGCATTGAATACAGAAGGTACAACACCAACTTTTGTTGCAACAACAGCTCCCATATTGATGACCGCCGCAGAGGTGTACTTCCTCCGCGCTGAAGCAGCTCTTAGAGGGTGGAACAACGCGGGTGGAACAGCACAATCCCTATATGAAAAAGGTGTAGAGACATCTTTCACTCAGTGGGGAGTAACATCAGGAGCAAGCACTTACCTCAATGACAATACAAGTAAAGCAGCTGCCTACGTAGATCCTTTCAATGCAGAAAACAATGCTGATTCACCGAGTTCCTTGACGATCAAATGGAATGAAAGTGCATCTAACGAAGAAAAATTGGAACGCATTATCACGCAAAAATGGCTAGCTATCTTCCCAGAGGGGCAGGAAGCCTGGAGCGAATTCCGTCGTACAGGCTACCCACGCTTATTTCCTGTCGTAGTAAACAACAGCGGTGGACTGATTGATACAAAAATACAAATCCGTCGTTTACCGTTCCCTCAGAATGAATACAATACAAACGCAGCCGAAGTGCAAACCGCAATTTCCCTGTTAGGTGGTCCTGACAATGGTGGCACCCGACTTTGGTGGGATGTAGCGAAAGGAAATTTCTAACACTGACTTTTTCGCTATGCGAAGGCGGCTTAACGACAACGTTAAGCCGCTTTTTTTTGGTTGTTTTTGACCTATTGCATTGGAAGAGGCCAATCTTCTTTCGTTCAAATCAGCTATATCACGATAAAAATCACACTATAGAGAAATTTCAAGCTAGTGATGTAGCAATCGATTAAAATTGTCCGTTCTATGACTAAACCAAACACGCAATTATGAAAAATTTGTCAATTTTAGGTTTAATCTCTTTGCTTACATGTAGCATGTTATTTGTTGTTTGTAAATCGGAATCCCATCTTGAAAATCCTTATAAAGAAAAGACCGAGAAAGAACTAGAAACGCTTTCAAATGAAAAATACAGTGAAATTATAGCGCTAGCCAGCCCAAAAGAATGTACTGATCCAGGCGATTGGAAAATAATAGACATCCAAACCGTATGTGGAACCAGTCATATCCCTTACCATCGTTCAGTTGACAAGATGACCTTACAAAACATGATCAATGACTACAATAAGTTGATGGAGATATATCAGCCCATGATGGCTCCACGAATAAATTGCACCCCCTATCAAAAACCATTAGATGTTATCTGTAAGGAAGGGAAAGCAACCATAAAATACGAATAAGCAGCATAAAAATAGTACAAACCTAGATTAACCCAGCGCAAAGAAAACAACCTGCTGGACCGGCTATCCAAACAAGACAAAACCAATCCAATACGAGGACGGGAAGCCCTTTATCAAAGTATTTAAACCCTAAAAAATTAAATTTTTCGTATTTTAGCCATTCGAGAAAAATGGCTGAGTTAAGTTTAATTACCCCAATAGAATACCTCAAAGGTGTTGGTCCCCAAAAGGCAGATGTGCTCAAAAAAGAGTTGCAAGTGTTTACCATTGGCGACCTTTTGACTCAATACCCCTTCCGTTATATCGACCGGACAGAATTCCACAAGATACGGAAGCTGCATCCCGATATGATGGCGGCACAGGTCTTAGGGCGTCTGGTTTCACTACAACTGGTAGGAGAAAAAAGGACCAAGCGCCTCGTCGGCTCATTCAAAGATGAAACGGGTTCCATGGAACTTGTCTGGTTCCAGTCCATTCCGTGGCTCCAAAAATCATTGAAGGTAGGTTCAGCCTATATCATTTATGGCAAACCCAGCGAATTCAATGGGCAGCTGTCCATTACCCACCCCGAAATGGACCTGTACAATCCGCAGGTCAAACAGGCGGGCAACATGAGCTTACAGCCGGTCTACTCTTCTACTGAAAAACTCAAAAAATTCAATCTAGACACCAAGGGCATACAACGCTTACAACAGACGGCATTGGAGACAGTATTTCGGAGTATCGATGAAACGATTCCCCAGGAAATACTGGCAAAACATCAGTTAATTTCTCGTCAGCAGGCGCTAGCTTCCATTCATTTTCCGAGCAACCAGAAGGAATTGAATCAAGCGATCAAACGGATCAAATTTGAAGAACTGTTTTTCATACAGCTCAAGCTGCTCAACAATAAACAGTTGAATACGCAGAAATTCAGGGGACAACGCTTCAATAAAGTAGGCGAAAAGTTTAACACTTTTTTTAATGAACGTCTTCCATTTCCGTTGACGGGTGCACAGAAACGTGTTATCAAAGAAATTCGTATCGATACCAATACCGGGGCACAGATGAACCGTCTCGTGCAGGGCGATGTAGGCTCCGGCAAGACTGTTGTTGCCCTAATGAGTATGCTTCTCGCTGTCGACAATGGATTCCAGGCCTGTATGATGGCACCGACAGAGATCTTAGCCACACAACATTACCATGGGCTCAAACAGCTCATCGGTGATGATCTGGTCAGCATCAAGCTGCTCACCGGATCGACCAGCACCAAAGAACGTCGGCTGATTCATCAAGCGCTCGAAGAGGGTACACTCGATATCCTGATCGGTACCCATGCACTGATTGAAGACAAAGTACAATTCAAGAATCTCGGCTTCGTCGTTATTGATGAGCAGCACCGCTTTGGTGTAGAGCAACGTGCAAAACTCTGGCGCAAAAATGTTATTCCACCGCATATGCTCGTCATGACAGCCACGCCCATTCCACGGACCCTAGCCATGACCATGTATGGTGACCTCGACATTTCGGTGATTGACGAACTTCCTGCCGGACGTAAGCCTATTAAGACGGTGCACTTCTTTGAAAGCTCCCGTTTACGGATGTTTGGCTTTATGCGCGAAGAAATTGCCAAAGGGAGACAGGTCTATCTGGTCTATCCACTGATTAAAGAAAGTGAAAAACTGGACTTGATTTATTTAGAAGCAGGGCTGGAGAATTTACAGCGCGAATTTCCCCTTCCGCAATATAAGATCAGCATTGTCCATGGCAAGATGCCCGTGAAAGATAAGGATTTTGAGATGCAGCGTTTTGTGAAGCATGAAACACAGATCATGGTGGCAACAACGGTGATTGAAGTTGGCGTCAACGTACCCAATGCGTCGGTTATGGTCATTGAAAATTCCGAGCGATTTGGTCTCTCCCAACTTCACCAATTACGGGGACGTGTGGGGCGTGGAGCCGAACAGTCCTTTTGTATTCTGATGTCGGGCAACAAGCTCAGTAAGGAGGGGCGTCTCCGACTTGATACCATGGTGCGCACCAACGATGGCTTTGAAATCGCAGAAGTTGACTTAGAATTGCGAGGTCCCGGCGACATATCCGGCACACAGCAATCCGGTGTACTCGACCTTAAAATGGCCAACCTGGCCACGGATCAGGCCTTGTTAACCGATTGCAGAAATACCGTAATTGCCCTGTTCAAAGAAGATCCTACACTTCAGAGCGAGAAAAATCAGCTCCTTCGTAGCTTTTTGTCAAGAAAAACAGATGGTATTGCCTGGGACAAAATATCCTGATCAGTTTTAACATCTATTCGCCAAGATCAAACGGCACAGAAGCCGACCACAACTTCTCTAAGGACAACTTTTCCAAGCATAACATTTTCACATGCCCCGACTATGAAAAACCAAGGTAAACAGATCGTCATAAATAACTTATGGACGAACAGCACTCAATTCATTTGTTTATAAAACCAAAATTATTTAATTTTGTATCATTATGAACATGATATAGAAAATATCCCCTTCTTTTACTAGGCAAAAGATGGCGACTGACCGCTTACTTATTTTGAGTTGCCCTGGTAAGCAAAAATCAAAAAAACTTATTGGAATTTCTTAAATTCACCTTTTCAAAACAACAATTAAAAGTGGAAGTATGATAAGAGACAGACGGTCGCTATGAATGAATAGCCGGACGCGCTCCATACGCTACAATATACTTAATAGTACAAAATGGCCAGAATTAAAATACACGATACAGCAATAAAACCCGAAACAGCCGTCTTGGTGAGTGTTATCCCACAGGGCGTGACTGAAGCAAAGGCGAAGGAATACCTGGAGGAACTCGAATTTCTCGTGCAGACTGCCGGCGGTGAGACCAAAGGAATGTTTACACAGAAATTAGCTTTTCCTGATAGAGCGACATTTGTCGGCAGCGGAAAACTAGAGGAGATCAAGGCTTATGTTGAAGCTGAAGAGATCGACATTGTTGTCTTTGACGATGAGCTATCCCCATCTCAATTGCGCAATATCGAGAAAGAACTCAAGCGCAAGATCTTGGACCGTTCCAACCTGATCCTGGACATCTTTGCCCGGCATGCAAAAACTGCACAGGCAAAAACCCAGGTAGAATTGGCACAATTACAATACTTATTACCACGGTTGACCCGTCTGTGGACTCACTTGGAACGTCAACGTGGGGGTATCGGTATGCGTGGTCCCGGTGAGTCGCAGATCGAAACGGATAGACGGATTATCCTGGACAAAATTTCCCTGTTCAAGGAAAGACTGAAGGCGATCGACAAGCAAAACGAGACGCAGCGGAAAAACCGTGGCGAGATGATCCGTGTTGCTTTAGTAGGCTATACAAACGTCGGTAAGTCAACGATCATGAACATGATCTCCAAATCCGATGTATTGATCGAGAACAAACTCTTCGCAACACTTGACACCACGGTGCGCAAGGTCGTCATCGACAACCTACCGTTCCTGCTGTCCGATACGGTCGGTTTTATTCGCAAACTGCCGCATCACCTGGTGGAATGTTTTAAATCTACGCTGGACGAAGTCCGAGAGGCTGATGTGCTGATCCATGTGGTGGATATTTCGCACCCTAACTTTGAAGATCATATCCAGGCGGTAAATGAAACATTGAAAGATCTGAAAGCTTTAGATAAGCCCGTTATTACGGTATTCAACAAGATTGACCTGTACAAACCAGCCGTTGAAGAAGGACATGATGGTGAAGAGGTAGAGATCACATTGGAGGATTTCCGCAATTCATGGATGGCGAAAAACTCCGATCCGGCGATCTTCCTTTCTGCAACAAACAAGACGAATATCGAAGAGTTCAAACAAAAACTTTACGATATTATCGTGAAGATGCATAATGAACGTTATCCATACAACAACCTGTTGTATTAATTTGACAAACATGACAGCGGATCGTCAGAAACGATCCGCTTCTTAAAATAAAATAAGCAATGAATAAAGTGGTACAGTTCCAAGATTGGGGACTTGTAGACTATCAGGAAGCCTGGAACAGACAAGAGTCTATCTTTAAGGGCGTATTAGACGTCAAACACGACAATCGGGTGAATGCGACAACGACAGACACGCCAAACTACCTGATCTTCACAGCCCACCCCCATGTCTATACCTTGGGAAAAAGCGGACACGAAGAATATCTTCTCCTAGATGAGAAAGGTCTGGAAGAAAAAGATGCGAAATTCTATAAGATCAACCGTGGCGGTGATATTACCTACCATGGACCGGGGCAGATTGTGGGATATCCGATTTTGGATCTCGACAATTTCTTTACCGATATCCACCTTTATTTAAGGACGTTAGAAGAAGCGGTTATCCTGACCTGCGCCGATTATGGTGTTTCGACAGGGAGATACCCCGGGTTTACGGGGGTCTGGATAGAACCGGACAAGCCCTCTGCCCGCAAAATCTGCGCAATGGGCGTGCGTGCCTCACGCTGGGTCACCATGCATGGCTTTGCCTTTAACGTCAATACAGACCTTGATTATTTTAAAAATATCATCCCCTGTGGTATAGACGACAAAGACGTCACCTCATTGAAACGGGAACTTGGCAAAGAAGTCGATATGGACGACGTGAAGGAAAAACTTCGCGGACACATCGCCAGACTTTTTGAAATGTCAATTATATAGATCAGAAATCACACTAAACAAATAAGGACCTGTATTCATCAGGTCCTTATTTGTTTATAATTCGCTTAAGAATAGGAAAAATCCTTCCAAGACAAAGCTCTTTAGTACTTTACGTTGATCTATTAACAATAATACATGCAGTCATAACGAAACAGTTTACCATCTTTAAAGGTAATGATCAATTGGCCTGCATCACCATTTTGAAAACGGTACACATGTGGTTCTTCGACCATATTCGTAGAGATCATATCACCAAAATGATTGATAAAATCCCTTTCGTCGTAGTTGGCATCCATACGCTGATCTCCTAGCACTAA
Source organism: Sphingobacterium sp. (assembly GCA_029239355.1). Classification (GTDB taxonomy): domain Bacteria; phylum Bacteroidota; class Bacteroidia; order Sphingobacteriales; family Sphingobacteriaceae; genus Sphingobacterium. Next base: position 25,015 of record JAQZAZ010000013.1, on the reverse strand, counting down.
GGTCTCACCGTCCGTAAAATATAGTTTATAGACCGTACCGACGATCTTCTTTTTATAATTCTCCTCAAAAGCCACAATCAGATTCGGGGTTTTATAAAAATAACGCGGTTCCCAGCCACATTCTGGCATATCCGGTATCTCAGCAACACGTTGCATCTTCAATTGATTCATCTGCGCATCCTTGATCTCTCCGTCGACGAGTGATACCCCTTTCCAGATAAAATGCAAGTTCAGCGCCTTCATTTTGCTTTCATACGCTTCGAAATCTGGCTTTTTATCCAGTTTACTAGCCAATAGCAATTCAAAATCAATATCAACCTTTGGATTTCCCTGTCCATAGGCGACATAAGATTCCTTCCAATAGGACAGGGCCGGTTTCAGATTTCTCGATTCCCTCCAGGCCAGCTCCCGCAATCTTCCCACCTGCACCAGTTCTTTTTCCTGATCCTTGCCTTTTACCGCCAAATAATCTTTCAGTACTTTATCGTAGGTCAGTTCCGCGCCTAAGAACTTCAATTGCACATATTCAGGGTTTTCATGAAAATGATCGCCGATATAGACCCAACCATCAGCATACAACGGTACATAGTCAATGCACAACAACTCATTGAGTGGCGCCCGACGTATAGCCACGCTTGTCGTAGAGGGTGCTTTACGCACACGCAGTTCGGACACCTGTACATAATAATGCGGGCACTGATATCCTTCAGCACCTCGATAAAAATACCGTGCAGGTTCGCCTGCTGATTTTTTTCCGTCCATGGATTTCTGTAGTGGCTGGCGGTCGATAAAACCAATATCACCGTTACTTACCTGCACCTTATATTGCATGTTGGTTGAGTCGAGCAGATAAATCGGTGCTTCGGTAATAAATACACCCAAAGGATCATTTTTATTTTCAGCCTCCTGATAGAGATATCCCCATTTTGATGTGTACAAAGGGCGTTCACCGGCGGGCTGCGCCATACTATGGTTCAAAAGACAACTGGATAGGATACAGCAAAGGAGTAATACTTTTCTAAACATATAGCTTTATTTCTTTAATAGCGATGCAGATAAGCATTGACCAAAGACATTAAAATGGAGCGCCCTAATTTATGGACATCTCAGCATATGAGGCCAACCGGCTAATGTACTTATCTCTGACAAAAATAGGCAAAAAGGAGGCCAATGAAATCGCTGTAATCAGCTATTTCTTAAATGATGAGCAGATCTGCTCCAATTTTAATAACTAAGTGGCTTTACTAATGAAAAATAGTTAATGGCGCCCCTTAAAAAAAGCTTTTATAGCTAACGTCAGAAAACAAACCAAGTTTATCCATACAGCAATGATCTTACTTCCGATTCAGTAATACAACCTGCCCTTCCAAAGCGGAAATTGTCTTTTCCTGCGCTTTGATCGTGTGCTCCAGTGCAACAATCAATTGTTTGTAAACCGATAGACCTTCGGAGCTCATAGCGCCGGTGCCTGTGGCGGGACTAACCGCTTCAACGCGACGCATCATTTTCCCCTCACCCAACAATAACCAAGCGGGACTAATGTCCGGATGACGGGTCAATATAGCGATCATCGCGTCAGAACTCAGCGCCGTATTTTTCTGGCCGCCTTTGAAATTGGCGTAGGAAAGTCCCACTTCTTTGAAAAATTCAGTTTTACTGATTTCCTTCCTTTCGGCAATCAACAATACACGTTCTTTTACATTCACAATTAATCTACTTTTAAGAGAGTATCATTTTACATCAAACTACAAATCAGTTCCCTGTTTGTATAGGAGTTTATCCCCACCAAAAACGAGGATTGGTAATTCCTATTGATTTCACTCCGATTGAATAACTTATTCCCATGGAAATCATAATCAATCAACCTTTCATCTTCGATAAAAAACAAAAGTCTGGTTAGAATCTATTTGTTCCGCAGTGATTCAATTTCACGCTCGAATGAAGACAACAATCGCTCCAAGGACATAATTGTCTTCTCCTGTGATTTAATAGTCATGCTTTGAGAAGCAATCAATTGCTTTAACGTATTAATCTCTCCATTCGCAATTCCCTCCAATTCAGGTGTAAGATACGTTTCTCCGTCTTCCTTTGCTAAAACAGGTTTAAGCATCTCACCTTCTCCCCTCAATAACCATTCCGAGGAATAATCGGGATATTTTTCAGCGACATTTACCAACCACTTCGCCTGGATGTCAGTATCATTAGCCAGTGCCCTTGTAAAAACGCCTTTACTTGCGCCAATAGACGCTTCCAAAGCGGACACACTTATCCCCTCTTTTTCCGAAATAATCTTAATTCTCTTCAAAATAGAACTCATTTCTGAAAATTTTAATATTATAAATTTGTTTTGATGAAATATAGTTCTTAAATTAGCTTTATCGATGAAAATTATAAACCAAATATTTAACCAAAAAACATTCCAAGTATGAAAAATACGCAAAAGAAACTAAAAGCGAAACATTTTCGCTATTTAAGCAAGGAGTATATTGCAGATCCCCTGATGTATCTCAACGAATTTTTTGAGCAAGAGACATTTATTAATTATCTCCTGATGGACATAAACCTGCTCATCAATGCTGCTTCAAATGCAAAAATGAACAGCCCTCATTCTCCTTCAGGCTACAATACAAAAAAATTAATTGAACTGGTAGAATTAGCCTATGTTATTTTTAAAAAATGCAATTTGAAAAAGCTAAAAAATCCATTGGACTTTTTTAAATGTGATTCCGACTATTGGAATTACGTATCAGGTGAATGTCTCAGTGTAAATGACATTGAATCGCCAGAAGATGAGATCAGCCGATTTTTCTCATACCAATCGTTAGGACAATGGTATGAAACGCTAGATGAAATCTGGATAAATATTAGCGATAGAAATAGTGAATTTCTGGGGAATGTAGGCAAGGAAATCCTTGCGACCAGAGAATTATTACAAAGATTAGCTATATCGCTGCATAAAATATATGAGAACAAATCGTTTCCAGAAAGTATTGCAAACAATCAAGAAGAGGTTGAAAATGAGGAAAGCCAAGATCAAACGTCTTTGGAACAGACCGACAACATAGAGACAAAGAAAGAGGAGCCCTCCGATGACGCATTAGAAAACGAAATATTGAACCCCAAGGAACGGATCATATTGCCGGAATGGCTTGCTCCCCAATCCTACTCCATCTCAGCACTCAAAAACTTCTTCGATAGAGATGACCTTAATGGTTGGAAAGAAGATATCCGATATTGGTACCGGACAGTCATTACCGAAAATGAATTCTGGTCCGCTAACAATGAAAACCATAAATTCTCCGGAGCAAATCTCCTCTATACCTATTCCTGCATTTACTCTTTATTGGAAATGTTGTTCAATAAACTTGAAGAGTCTCCCATTACCTTAATAGATATAGAACCCTCCATCTCCATATTGCCAGAATGTCAATCAATTTTTATTAGGCATGAAAACAAGAAGATTATACTCTATTATATATCAGACGAAGAATTGGGACACCCATTGTCATCGTTATTAGCGACTGTTAACACCTACAGTCAACAACAATGGGATGAGATCTTATATGACTGGATCAACTATGGACTGGATAAAAACCAATATACCGGAGACTATTCAGATTACAGTACACGAATCTATCAAACCATTATCAAAATAATAGAGCTTGCTTACCTAGTGGCCTTCTCGGAGGAAATAGAGTTTCTAAATCAAAATCAAACAGCTGCTATATCGGCAGGGATATAGCAGCTTCCTATTCAACCAATCATTTTGTCCAGCATCATGGCGAGACAGCTAACCTGTTTGACTTTCAAAAATAACCACAATACCAAACCAATCAATTATGAACACAGAACTTACTCCAATCATTGAAGCCATCCTCCGTGCTATTGCTGTCGATGAAATCTATTTATGGTCGTTTGACCATGATGGCAAAAAATATCAAATGCTTCAAATCAATCTTTCATCAAATTCTGCTACCAGATTTGACAAAGCCCGTAGTCTAATCAACAAAGCGATAGGAAACTATCCCAATCTTTACTTCAATGTGCATTTACCTCGTGAGATACAAAAGAAAATCAACCAAGGACTGGGCCGAACCCACCTCATATGTCAGACCGGGAACCGCATTTATCAAAACCCAGCGCAGGAAATACAACTTGTAGTACCTAACGATTCCGCTGAACAAGTCATTGAGAAAACTGAAGTGTATATCACTAAAGAGAAAACCAAGATCCGTTCTTTTATTGATGGCTATAATTTTTATCTGGAGCACAGAGACCATTCACATGCAGCATTTATGCTCCATCAAGCCATTGAACTATCACTCCGAACAGCAGAAAATCTATTGATAAGTGATGAAAAAAAATCACATTCGCTTAAAGCAAATATCAACTATCTCAAAACATTTGATTCCAAATTAGCAGAATTGGCAGATACTGAAGATAAAAAAAGAGCGCTTAATAAGATTGAGAAAGCTTATATTGACTACAGATATAACCACGATTATACGATTGAAGAAGTCTTACTGGAAACAGCTTACCAAATTGCCATAAACGCGCTAAACTGGATCTACGATTACTCCAATCTTTTATTCGAAGAAATTAGAGAACAACTTAGCCCAAAACAAATTCAGTATAGGAAGATTGAAAAATTCAAGAAAAACATTGCTATTTACAATAAATATCATTGCAACAGCAGTTATCGAGACCTTATTTTAAATATTCTGGAGTTATACTGTACTCCTTCGTTAGTTGCCTGCTTCGGTTATCATTCAGATCAACATAAGTACAATAGTCTGCTCCAAAACAATAAAGAAGAGCAGATAACGCATGTTTACTACCTCTTTATTGCGTATGATAGCCTAAAGACCGACCTTGCCAACCTACAACAAAAGACAATGGATCTGCTGCCGAAAAATGTGTCGCTCACCTTAATCAAAGAAGAGACGGCTTACTTTATCAAAAAACTCTCCAAAGGCGATCCTTTCTTTCTATCGCTGATGAAAGTCGGTGATATCTGGTTTCAAAATGCAACAATAGAAAACATCAACCTTGACAGCATTGTCGCCCCTCAACTCGACCTGGATTATGCACGCAAACAATGGGATAGTCGCTACAAGAATGCTCGCTGCTTATACCTAGCATATGAAGAAGGCTGGCCTAGTGGTGTAGAAGCAGTATACTACACCCTCTCACAGGCTTTAGAACAAATCTGCCTCGGTGTGATCAATACTATCCTTCAACACAAACCCCAAACTGTTGGGCTACCCTTTTTGATGAACCTCTGCCGGTTAATTGTTCCCGAAGCACATGCGACCTTCTGCCTGAATAACAGCGACCATGTCAAACTGTTTAAAGAAGTTATCAAAGCTCAGCAGGAATTTAGGTATAACGCCAATTATAAAGGAGATCCATTCGCTATTATTAGATTACAAGAACTGACAGAGTTGTTTATCGAAAGATGTAACCAAGAGATGGAAGATTACTTTGGGGAAATAGCAAGTTTAAAAAATACAGCAGAAGTAGTATAATCAAGTTTTTGCACATTTTTTATCACAAAAAAATAAACATATTTTTGCATAAATAATTTTGCAATTGAACCAACTTTACTTATGTATTAAGTTATGAATACAAAGTTACTTCATAATACTAATTCTGAATATAATGCAATCATAAATGCCATAGTCAGTATTGTTTCGCCCGTCGCCGTTATTCATTATGGGCGATGGATATTTTTGAACACAAAATCCCGAAAAAGCACATCCATAGCCACTAATGAGACTTTGAATCTGTTAGTAATACTCGATGCAAAAGATAGTCACAGCAATGAAGGCGATCTAATTAACAGAATCGAGAACAGGCTTCTTCGGGTAAAGAAATCATCGGTTTTAGTTCATAGTCTGGATTTCGTCAATGAGGGATTATCTTGGGGTCAGGATTTCTTTATTGATATAATAGAGCGAGGAAAGATAATATATCAATCTGATAGGTTTCTAATAACGACTTACTTTAAAATAAACCCGCAATCGAAAATACAAAGAGTAAAAGATGTTTTCAATAATTTTCATATCAAAGGTTTACAATTCCTGCACCTAGCCAATATTACATATCTCTCAGAGAACCTACATGTGAGCATATTCCTAATACATCAAGCCACAGAGTTATTGATGAGAAGCATATTAGTAACACATACGCGTTATGACCCAAGGACCCACAACCTATCGCAATTAGTCCGATATTGCCGTCATATTACTCCTCAGATAGATAAGATATTCTTTACGAAAGGAGAAAATGACCAACAATCCATAGCGGACTTTCGTTCACTGCAAGACAGCTACATTTCAGCACGATACCAATTAGGTTATCACATCGATAAAAAATTGGTAAGAATACTATTAACTAAGACAAAAAGATTAGGAAAACTAAGCGCATTATTAGAAATACGCTTACTTAATAAGCTTTCTAAACAATTTCTAATCAAGCCCGACAAACGTTCTAAAATTATCCTTTGAGATCACTTTAATTTCGGCGTTGTAGGTTTCTACAAAATTCGATGGTATTTTCGCTTTCGCTTTGGGGTTCCATTTAAATTCATAACCGGTTATTCTGCCATCTCTTTCTTCCACGTAATCTATTTCCTGCTGCTGTTTAGTCCTCCAAAAATATCTGTTACCAAAGTGTCGGCTATAACTATTATGTTTTAGGCGTTCCGAAATTAAAAAATTCTCCCATAGTGCACCAACATCGTCCCTTAATTCGATTGGATTAAAGTTCTGAATCACTGCATTACGGATTCCGTTATCATAGAAATATATTTTTCGATTAGTCTTAATTTCATTCCGAAGATTTCGGCTAAAGGAAGTTAGTGGAAATATGATATAGGAAATTTCCAAAAGATGAATGTAATTGGCTACCGTGTTTTTGTCAACTCCTGTCAACTGGGCAATTTCGTTATAACTAACTTCTGATCCGATTTGAAAAGCTAAGGCCTGCAAAATCTTTTCGAGAACTTCTGGCTTTTTGATATTTGCCAAAGCCAAAATATCTCGATATAAATAACTTTGAGAAATTTCATTGAGCACCTCTCGCTCTTCACCACGGCTAGTTATTGCTTCCGGATAAAACCCATAAACCAATCTAGTTTCTAGATCACCGGCTGCGCTAACGAAGCCTGTGTTATTCTCATATTCAGCATAGGAAATAGGGAACAGGTTGAATTCTCTCTTCCGTCCGGTCAGCTGCTCATGGGTATGCGTTTTCAGTTCAAGGGCCGAGGATCCGCTAAGAATAAGTTGTACATCTTTAAATTGGTCATGTATAATCTTTGCCGTTAAACCAATATTTTCAATACGTTGAGCTTCATCAATAAATACTACTGTCGCTTGGCCAATAATCGTTTCGATCTCCTTTGTGTTGGGATTCGTTAGATAAGTCCGTATCAGGGGATCGTCTCCATCTAGAAACAAATAATCACGATCTGACAGAATTTCTTTGATCAGCGTAGTCTTTCCTACCTGTCTTGGACCAATCAATAAGATAGTCTTTCCTTTAAAAAGCGCCTGCTCTAAGTTCTTTTTAATTAATCGCTGTATCATAATACTTCCTATTGTATTCACCAAAAGTAATGCTTTTTGGTGAATTAATTCACCAAAAAGCATTACTTTTGGTGAATAGCATGATTTTTACTTAGTTTTGTCGACTCCTGGAAGCTAGCTCCCAACCAACCTCAACCTTATATTGCCGGCTCTCTATTGGTGTAAAAAACTGGATATGTCAAAAGCCCCGAATTTCAAAATCGGGTCGGCATTCTACACACGATCAGCTTTGAAGGCAATTATCTCCGGATCAAAAGCACTCAAATGGAGTCCAAATATCAATACGATGAGTTTGAATACATGACCGAAACGGCTTTCGCTTTTTTTTATCAAACTAAAAATGGCTGATCAACTGTTTTTTCCCAAAACAGTAGATCGAAGATACAGCCGAATTTAAAGCTTTCCTGATACAACTTATCCAACGCCTTCATATCGCCTATCAGGAGGAGCTGGACAAGGAATGGAAATAACAGCCGAAAGACCTTATGTCCATCCAAGCGCTAAGCTAAGGCTCTGATATCCTTGATTTCCAATATGTTTTTCACATCATCCCGCTCCACGGCATGAATCATTGCTCGGCCCACCTCATGTAGCGACAACACTGCCGAAGGGGCGAAGAATTTTATAATCTTGGCAACAAATGAAAATGGATTGGCATGCTTCTGTCCAGCGACGGTGGTCATTCCGCCCGGCCGGAAATTGTATTCCTTCTTAAAAGGCAATTTCGCCAGATCATTTTCCGTCTTGCCCTTCACCCTTGCCCACATCACCCGTCCCTGTTCAGTACTGTCAGTACTCCCGCCCGATACGTAGATAAAGCTGATTTCGGGATTGATCTTCAACAGCGATTTTGCAAATGCCAATGTCGTATCGTAGGTAATATAACGGTATTTGTCCTCCTTCATGCCTACTGAACTAACACCTGCGCAATAAAAACAGGCATCATAACCCCGGATCTCCACTTCAACTTCGGAAAGATCCATGAAATCTTTAACCAAAAGTTCTTTTAACTTTGGATGTTGTATGTCAGCAGTACGACGTGATATGCTCAATACCGCCTCTACTTTATCATTTTGAAGACATTCCAATAAAACACCTTCTCCGACCATCCCTGTGGCCCCTGTTATTATAACTTTCATCGCAATTCAGCTTATGTATCAAGCCCAAAGGGCTACAACAATTATTAGTTACCCGGATTATATTATAAATATCTTAAATGCAAATTAAAAACCACCTACTCCCCGTCATATTTTTAACTTTCTCATCTGTACCCTAATTTCTATATGATTCTGTACCTTAAATACAACCTGTACCCTTCCTAAATTAGCAAAAAGATTTATTGCCATGTCGACTAAAACACTTCAACCGTATTCCATCAGACAGGTCGACCTCTCTGATCTATCCTTACTAAAAAAGGTACAGCATACTGTGAAAAACAAAAGCCTGTTGCACATGCCTTTTCTGCTGCTTACACAAGATGAATCAATAGCTGCCTTTTCCTTGGCTACCGTCTCCGAAGATAATAACCTGGCTGTTGAAATTTGCTATAGTACCCATGTCTCCGAACCACTCTCGACCATATTTAAAAACAAAGCACAGCTTTATTTTAAACAACAGTTATTGACCATGTTTGGTAGTGAAGAATCGCTAAAAAGGGGCATCAGTCATTTCCACAATTGGGCAAATCCAAACGGAAACAGTAAATTAGTATAAGTATGGAGCAGAAACAATTATACAAGAAAATTGCAAACATCGTAGAAAACCAGATCAAAAATGGCTCTTTGGCCTATGGTGACCGTCTCCCTTCTGTCCGCAGTGCGCAAAAACTTTATAATGTGAGCTTAAATACAGCTAAGAGCGCGTATATGGAGCTCGAGAGCAGATCACTGATTGAATCGCGTCCCAAATCTGGCTTTTTTGTTAGCCTGGCCGGAAAACGCCGGATGTCGATCCCTTCGATATCGACATTTAAAATTGACGAAAAGAAGCAGGACCCTGCCGCATTGATCGACAAGGTATTCCACTCCCTGGAGGATAAGGAAATTACACGATTTTCTTTGGGATTGCCCAGCCCAACGCTGCTTCCCATTCAGAAACTCAATAAATGTATCCTGGAAACGGTGCATGAACAGCACGATTACGGCGATCAGTACGGACAGGTACAGGGTAGTCCGACTTTACGTAAAGAAATTGCCAAATGGTCGCTCGTATTGGAGGGGAAGATCAGCGATGAAGATCTGATCATCACTTCTGGAGCCATGAACGCCATCTATAGCTGCCTACGCGCGGTCACCAGCCCCGGAGATACCATTGCCGTGGAAAGCCCTTTATATTTTGGCTTTATCCAGGCCTTCCAGGTACTGGGTTTAAAGACGATTGAGATACCGACCCACCCCATTACGGGCATTGAACTGGGCGCATTGAAAAAGGTAATCCATAAAATCGATGTATGCTGCTTTGTTTCCAATTTCAGCAATCCCCTAGGTGCCCTCATGCCGGATGAACATAAAAAGGAACTTGTCAAGCTCTTAGCTTTTCATCATATCCCATTGATTGAAGATGACCTCTATGGGAATATTTATTTTGGAACCTCAAGACCTAAGCCCTGTAAGTACTTTGATGAGGAAGGCCTGGTCATGTGGTGTGGTTCTGTCACCAAGGTATTGGCTCCGAGTTTTCGGATAGGGTGGGTCGAGCCGGGACAGTACAAAGACAAAATTCTAAAACAACGATTGATCCAGACCATCTCGCAGCCCGCGATTTATCAGGAAGCGGTAGCCAAATTTCTGCAGATCGGAAGATACGATCATCACCTCAATACGTTTAGGAAAAAACTGTACAGCAACTATATCAATTTCAGGAACAGTATAGAAGCTCATTTCCCCGAAAACACCAAGATGTCTCAACCCGAAGGAGGATTTGTACTCTGGCTGGAAATGGACCCAAAAATTGATTCCACAGTACTTTATGATTACGCACTGAAGCAAAAATTGAGCTTTGCCCCTGGCCGAATGTTTACACAACATGATCAGTTTAAAAACTGTATCCGGCTGAACTATGCCGTTGACTGGAATGAAAAAACAGCGCATGACCTGATGCGGTTGGGCCGTTTCTTTAAAGCCGTTATTTAAGAATTAGTCCCAGTCAATCTCATCATCGTCCGGTAAAATAGGTGGTGGCAGGCTATCAGAATTTTCTTCTGGGAATATCGTATTTTTACCCCCACGAATCAGTATCACATCGAAAATTTCACCCGTCATCAGGGTACTACTATTGGACATAAATTCGCTACTTCCGTCGGGACTTATCAACCAGCACCTTACTGTGGCCAGACATAAAACGACGGCATCTTTACAGTCCTCCAATGTGAAAGTAACTCCCCGATTCACTTTTCGATCTTCCGCTCTCAGCTCCAATGTCTTGCTGGCATAATGGGATAACGTATTCTGATCATCCAGCTGGATTACCACGCAGTATATTTTTAGGTCTATTTTGGCTAGTCTTTGGTGAATCGAATCAAATTTGCGAATACCTGTCAATTGGAGCTGGGCCTTAACTTGCTGCTTCATTTCATCAAAATGCACCATCGGATGATTTATAAAGAAATTATTCCAGCTCACTCGTTTGGAATATCGGAAACCTTTCAAGGGAAGTACTGATCCATATCCGAGTCGTAAACTTCCGAGGTCGTGCACCCGGTCATTACGCACAGCTTCATAGAGTCTATTTTGTAGTCGTATATAGGTGCTGCGCTCACATGCGACTCCTAAAATTGATTTTAAAACCTGATACAATCGGCTCGCCAAATTACTGTTGTACGTAAAATCAAATCCTGCGAGCTTGCTGTTTTTACTCAGATCATAAGCACCTCCTCGCTTTCGTTCTTTTTTACCTTTGCCGGAAGGTTTCTTCATCTTATTAAGTTAAATGGATATACTTTAAAAATACAATAATCGTATGAATTAAACAACAGCTCCTTTAACAACACATAAGACCAAGATAACACAACGAAACAAAGTCCCTTCAACTCCCTTAAAGTCCCCTCAAGTCTGTTCAAACGCCAACGGCATTCGAGTATGCTCCGTACATGCTTCGCACCAACTTCGGGATTGCTTCGGGGCTAGTTCGACATTTTGTCGGTTGGTCTTCGATCCTTCATCAGTAACAAGGCAAACAACAGGTGAAAAACAGTCAAACCAATCCCAACGCTGTCCCGAAGCAATAGCAATGCAAGCTCGAAGGAACCCCGAACAATATCCGAATAGTTATCGAACGAGAGAGAGCAGCCCCAGGCAAATACCTTACCTTTCCAGTACTGCATTCCCTCGCAGATTGTATAAAGCGAAAAGTACTTTAACAATGCTTTAGCAGTATCTAATATAGGCCTGATCTACGCATTATAGGAGTATCCTTCTGGGATATGGTATCCAATACATCGTATATAGTTACCGAAGCCTCGAAGAAGAAGAAGTAAGAAATAATAGCAGATATCTGACATATCTAAAAAAAAGAAGGCGACCCTTTTTGATCGCCTTCTTTTTACTGTATTTTCTGAAAGAATTTTTTTGTCTTATAAAAAGCCAACAGCCCGATGATACCGATCATCAGCCATAGAAAATCGACAATAAATAAATCGCGTTGTCCATTCACAAAAGTTTTCCAAAACCAGTTATGCGTTACCAACCCATTAGCAAGGGGAACAATAAATGCGAGAATACTGCCGACCAAAAGCGTTTCGCGATTTGTTCTTCGTATACTTCGACGAGCGATATAATACAGCGAAAGGAACAACCAGGCATAAAAATAGACCCGATAGATAAAGTCCTGGTCAACATTGGGACTTATTTTAATCGCGATAAATGCGATCGCTGTGACTGGGAGCATTGTCAGACATATCGCTGTAAAGATATTGGCTGCCCAAAAGTTGAATTTACGTTTTCTTGGAATGACATTGTTTTTATCCCGTGCCACCAGCCAGATTAAAATTCCCGAAATAATAACCAGACAGCCCATCACCCCTAAGATAAAGTAAACCATTTTGAGTGGATATCCACCATAATCACCATAGTGCAGGCGGTAAATAACACTTCTGACATAGTCTCCATAGCTTGTATCCGTTAACGGCGATTTCTCTTCAACAATTTTATTATCTGCAACCTTCACCGTCAATATACCAGATCCTGCAAAGCTGCTGTTAAAATGTGGCTCGAGTTCCATAATAACATGCATATTCGAATCCGCATAATTTTTTACGACAATACGCTTAAACTCGCTTTCTGGCCATTTTTTCTTCGCTAGATCTAGGAAAGGTGCAATTTTCACATCCGCCGTCAAGGGTTTATAGCTATAAGGATAATTGTCATGAGCAGTTACGCCGATATCCTGATACATTTTTTGCTGGTTACCATCGTACAGCAACTTGCTAAATGGTAGAACCAAAACAGCGTTGACAATAAGAAATGTTCCTGTAACGGCAAAAATAAACTGAAAAGGAAACCCAATCACCCCCAAGGCCGTGTGCATATCTGTCCACACGGTCTTCCATTTGCTGAATGGTCTGAATACAAAGAAGTTTGAGACTAACTTATCCCAATGCAATAATAAGCCGGTAATTAAAGCAAATAAGAAAATAAAAGCTGTGAGGCCAGCAATAAGATATCCAAATGGTGCAATCCCTACGTGGATGGGTACTTGATTGAGCTGTGCCAAAAAATGTAGGCGGAATAAAAACTCGCCCATATCATAGTTCTTTGTATAGTCGCCTGCTGTTTTATTAGCAAAATTATACATGAAATTCTTCGAATCATCATCGCCGCCTCTACCCCTCCGGCCTTTCTTTTTTTCTGCTTTCTGTTCAGGTGTTATCTTCGACAAATTTTCCTTGTTTAGGATCGTATCGTTTGACGCCGTGTAGCCAATATAAGCGGAAGTCCCTTCACGGTGCATATAAAAATTGATATCACGTCCATGTAGGTTGGTTTCTCCTTTTAACGAATCCAAAAATTTATCAAAGTTCTCATGGTTTTCTTGGTAAGTTTTGTACGATGCATTATTTTGCCAAGCCGCAATCTCATTTCTAAAAAAAGCGAATGAACCTGCAAAAAATATCACATACAGGAGCGCACAGATAATAATCCCGCTTATGGTATGGGTATTAAAATAAATATTATAATTTCTGTTGTTCATGATTGATTACATCTTTAACAAATAAGGCAATGAAAAGACTGTCGCCAGGAATATATAGAAGCCCCATATCTTCCATCCACTTTTGGAAAGAAAAGCCAGCAGCATCAGAACCGCCCAAAGCAGGTAACCCGTAAATCCGGCAGTCATAACAACATCCTTTTTTTCAAAGAAAGTTGTCAGCAATACATGAAATGAGAGCATAACAACATACCCACCGATAAAACCTGCCGTTATCTTTAGGAACCGCTGAAAAGGTGAGCTAAGGTATTTTTTATTTGCTGGCATAGAACGAATCAATTACGATATCAAAAATTCGACACAAAGACTGACTACATACAGTCCGAGAACATGGTACCCGGTTAAATAGCGGTAAGGATTCAATAAAACGATAAGGCTCATCATGCACATCACATAAGCAAAAAAAGCAAAAAAACCAGCACCGAATCCCTGTAGGTAAAGGATTGCGCCAAACGGCAAGAGAAGCATCATGATGCTCAAGATGCGCACAGACTGAGTCTGTGCGCAAAGCTTTTTCAACCACTCGGGTCTATGATGAAATTTTACCTTTTTACTGCTGTTGTAAAAAAGATAAGCCCCAATGAGTACGATTATCAAAAGAGTGCTATACATCGGATAAATGATTAATATAGATCGCTTAATTAAAATTTGTAGGTTATACCCATACGGAAATTACGTCTTGCCTCCACGATGTATGAATAATAATTTACACTTCCAGAAATTTTTGCATTTGCAGTTCCAGTAGAACCAGCTGTTAACAGCTTACGGTTATCTAACAAGTTATTGACCATAAGAGAAATATTATATTTACCTTTTTGATAACTGATACCACCGTCAGTACGTAGATAGTTCTTAAAATTACTTTCTTTTGTTGTTCCTACTGCACGATCAAACATCCCTTGAACACTTCCAACAAAACCTACTCCTTTTAGTTTACCTTGTTGTAAACGATATGATATCCAAGCATTTGCTGTATGTTTTGCTGTATTAGGGGTTATATTTCCAATATTTTCCGCTTTCGTATCTTTTGAGATTTTGGAGTCCGTCAATGCATAATTAGCGTTAACATTTAATCCTCTTAGAATTTCACCCGTGATATCAAACTCAATTCCCTTTGATCTTGTTTCTCCTAATTGCGTCTGAAAAGATACTCCATTAACAACATGGCTGGGATCAGGATCAGCAACTAAAGCATTCTTACGGGCAATCGTATAAGCGCTAAGCGTTGAAATCCACTTTCCATCCATCCATTCTTTCTTCACTCCTGCTTCTAAATCATTACCTCTTACCGGCTTGAATGCATTACCTTCCCAATCTGTACCAGCTACAGGAACGAACGACTGATCAAATAGTCCATATACACTCATAGATTTGTTAATGGAATAACTCAATCCCACACGCGGCGTAAACGCTTTATCCGTTCTGTCTGCAACAGCAGTCTTTCCAATGACTTCATTGATTGTATAACGCAAGCCTAATGATAACCTGAGCTTTTCTTCAAAAAATGCCATTTCATCATGGGCGTAAAAAGAGATATAGTTTGTCGAGGTAACATAATTACTGCCCCCAGCACGCACTTTCACGCTTTTAGAACGATCGACTGTTGGAAGTAAATTCCCCGGTATACCGTAAACAGGTTTATACACGTTCAACGGGGTCCAAGGGATCGGCGCAAATCCGGTACTGTCCTTTGGCATTAGATCCCTAAAATCACCCCAAAACTTTTTGTTCCCGTAGTCGGCACCGACCAAAATTCGGTGACGAATGCTACCTGTATACTCTTCACCGTTCAAAGAGATCTGACCAAAACGATTTTCACCATGCTCATCCGCTATTGAATAAGTTCGTGGCATATCTCCCTTTGCTGTTATATAAGTAAGCCAAGTGCTTGTGGCCTTCATATCGAAATTAAAGTAAGCCATCTGTGCATGCAACTTCCAGCGATCATTCAATTTGTGATCTAAATAGATATAAGCGCTGTGATCTCTCAGTTTGCCTGGCTCCATAGATGGGTCTCCATAGAAAAAATCATTAGAAATATCCGGATCGGCGAATCCTTTTGGTGAAAAAGTATAGTTCCCATTAGCTAAATAAGTTGACCCTTGGTAGGTATACTCAAATGTTAAATTAGTTAATGAATCCAATTTATAAGTCACCACTGGTGCAATCACTACACGGTTACTATAATTGTATTTTGTAAAATAGTCTTTTTGCTGCGCAGCCATATTTAGTCGGTACAACAATTTGCCATCTTTACTCAACTTGCCATCAAAATCAACCGCAGCACGATACGTGCTAAAGCTCCCCATGTTAAACGTGGCTGACCCCTTTGTATTTCCTGTCGGTTTTTTGGTGACAACGTTATAGAATCCACCAGGCTCTCCGTTGGCTAGCATAAAGCCAGCCGGCCCTTTGACAAACTCGATACGCTCGATCATGGATGCATCCTCCGCTGTAGGACCCCAAGATGCTTCGATGTTCATACCATTACGAAAGGCTGGGATCTTGGATCCACGCATACGAATATTGGCATACTGATTATCCCAGTGCCCCTGACGTGTTGCCCCACTGATATTGCGTGTAATTCCGTCAACAATGTCAAAAACCTGTTGATCGGCCATTAGATCCGAGGAAATCACCTGGATATTTTGAGGTAGCTCCAAGATAGGCGTCTTCAGGCGTAAAGAGCCTGATATGCTATCAAATTTATAGTTTTGATAATATTTTCCATAAACAGCCACTTCATCAATAGACTCCGATTGATCACTGAGCTTAATCTCTCCCAAATGATTGTCTTGATCTGTCAGAACCGCTTTAAAGTTATGCTTACTATAGCCAAATGCCTTGATCTCGATCGTATAGGTGTTCGGAGATAATTTATGGAATACAAAGCGTCCCTCACTGTCGGTACTCGTGGTCACACCTGTATTCGATAATTTAATTGTCGCGCCAGAAATAGGTTCGGATCTTTCATTAACCAGAATTCCATCAATTTTCAATTTGCTCTGTGCATGTGCTACAGAGAAAATTGAACTAATCATCGGAATAGCTAAAAAGGATAAAGTTTTATTCATAAATGTTTTACTAGTAGATATGTAATAAAGAATGGATTCATTTTGAATTTGGGATTTAAAATGAATCCATCTAAGTTGTAGGTATCAACGATTTATTTTACTTGCAAAAATGTTGTGCTTCCCTGCCAAGATGATGCGTAAGGTTTTCCTTCATGCTCACCTGCTTTTTCCACGAAAGTACTTGCTTCGAGCACATAAGGACCTGACCAAAGTGCCTCGAATGTAACCACACCATTGGCATCAGCTACAAATTCTTTACCCCATCCCGTGGATGAAAAAACAGATACTTTGGCATTTGGAACAACTTTCCCTGCGCTGGTTATCTTTGCCTGTAGACTAGCACCTTTTTTTGCATTAATTGAATTCAGCAACTCTACCTGTAAGGGATTTTTTACAGCACTATAGTCTAATTTGCCTGATTTACCAACAATAACAGGCATTAAAGAGGAAAACTCATATTTGGTTTGACCACCTAGATCTTTAGGTGCTTTTACAACAGATAAAAAATAAGTCCCCTGTTCGGTCGGTTGGAATGAACCAGCAAAATGATCCCCTTTATTGGTCAACTGTACCTGAACAGGCGCTTTTCCGGGTACATGTAACAACAGTTTAAAATCCTTTACATCTGAATACCATTTTTCGATATCATCTCGTTCGTTGGTCACATATTCACCATAATAGACCTTTACTTCATGCGATTGATTAACAGTACCGTAGGGCGCTGATTCGATCCAAAGCGCGTGAGCATAACTGCTGTTACAGTAAAATAGTACTGTAAGAAATGTAAAAAGCGAAACTAAAATTTTCATATTATATTGATTGATGCGTATAGTATTGAAACTTATTAGGAAGGATTTTACCCGCCAAAAACAAACCTTAAAAATTAAAACCATTAAAGTTCGCATCTTGTAGACCCTTCCATATCCTTTTTCCACGGTGACTGCCACAACTTTCTGCTTCGGTCAACTACAGCCAATTGTCGCAGTCTGTAGATTTTTGCTACGTGACAGATTGCAATCTATCACATAATATTTTTGTCTAAATACCGTATTTTACCAATCTAAAACTATTTAGACTGATTAAAAACAGAGCAAATATAAAAGGAATTCTTTGGATATCAAGGATATTTTACATTTTTCGCTTCATGGCGTAGATTTACCTCAGATTTAATTTCTTTTGGCCATTATCACCGCGCATACAAGAATCACAAAAAAGAAGCATAATAATCTTATTTTCAGCTATTTTGAACAAAATAGATATCCACTTAGCCAAGGATCTGGAAAGAAAGGAGGTGTAAAGTATTGCGATAAACGCATCGTAAAGACGATCAGGAAAAAATTACTTCCGCACTGTTAATGTGAGCAATATCAAATAATTCTGTTTCCTGATAGCGTGTAGCAACATGAAGCTTAATATTTTCACAATGGGGCTCAAATATAGCATGAACAAGGTCTACAGTATTATTTTCACCGGAGAGGTGTGTTAAGATTAGGTGTTTGAGGCGATCTGTTCTATATTGATTAAACAGTTCAACAGCAATGCGGTTGGAAAGATGTCCCCACCCGCTACTAATCCTATTTTTCAAAAAATAGGAGTACCGCCCATTACGTAGCATATCCTCGTCATAATTGGACTCCAACAAAAGGATATCCGAATGTTGTATAACCTGTTGCACATTTTCACAAGGCCGTCCAATGTCGGTCAACACGCCAATATTATGGATACCATCCGAAACAAGAAAACTACAGGGTTCCTTTGCATCATGGTATTTGGGAATTCCATAAATTTTAAGTCCTCCTATTTCAACTTCTTCATTGGGTGCGATGATATGCACCAAGTGCGAAGGCAAATGCAGCCGGGATCCATCATAACTTCCTTTGGTGATATACACCGGTAAATTGTATTTTTTGGCGAAGACAGACAATCCACGGATATGATCCGAGTGCTCGTGCGTAATGAAAATTGCTTTGACCTGCGTAGGTATAATCCCTAAATTATACATCCGGAGATGGATATGCTTACTATTGATACCGGCATCAATCAGGATGGCCGAATCATCTTTGGCTATATAATAACAATTCCCATTACTACCGGAAGCTATCGCACAATATTTCATTTGCCTGTATTAATTTATAAGCGATTTATATTCAACAGCGTCAAAGATACAAAAAACAGAAAAATTCAATAAGACTCCTAACATTCCGGTAAGCTTAACGGAATATTTACGGCTAGTCCTCCATCTGCCGTTTCTTTGTATTTAACATTCATATCCAATGCCGTCTCCCACATGGTTTTGACAACAGTGTCCAAGCTTACTTTCGCTTTATCAGGATTGGACTGTAAAGCCAGTTGAGCTGCGGTGATAGCCTTTATCGCTCCCATGGTATTACGTTCGATACAGGGGATCTGTACCAGCCCCCCGATCGGGTCGCAGGTCAATCCAAGATGGTGTTCCATCGCGATCTCTGCAGCCATCAGAACCTGGCGCTGTGATCCGCCAAGCACCTCTGTCAATGCTCCGGCAGCCATTGCCGAGGACACACCAATTTCCGCTTGGCAACCACCCATGGCGGCAGAAATCGTTGCATTCTTTTTGAAGATGGATCCGATTTCCGAAGCTGTCAGAATAAATTGGACAATTTTATGTTCTCGCATGCCATCATGGAAAGTAATAAAATACTGTAAAACAGCCGGTATCACACCTGAGGCACCATTCGTTGGCGCAGTAACAACACGACCAAAGGACGCATTTTCTTCATTGACCGCCAGGGCAAAACAACTGACCCAATCCAGGATATATTGAAAATTTTGTCCTCCTTCACGAATCGCTGTAACCCAAGATTCATAATCTTGGTAGTTGCGTCCCTGCATCAATTTTTTATTTAGTTTAGCTGCTCGGCGCTCTACATTCAAACCTCCGGGTAATGTTCCTCCCGTATGACAACCGCGATAGATGCACTCATAAATCGTCTTATAGATGTTCAACACACCTGCAACGGTCTCACTTTCCTCGCGCCAGGCGCACTCATTCTCAAGAACAAGCTCCGATATTTTCAGCCCCGTTTTCATAGTCCAATGCAGCAGCTCCTGGGCCGTGTCTACCGGGAAAGGAAGATCAACTTCGGACAGGACGCTTTCGGTATCATTTTCTTGAACAACAAAACCACCACCTATAGAATAATAGGTTTCGGTAATGGCTTTACCACTTGATAGGAAAGCCTGAAATGTGACAGCATTTGGATGGAACGGCAAACTTTCGGTATATAAAAAAAGAAGATCTTCTTGATAGGAGAATGAGACCGTCCGTTGGCCGGCAACGTCAAGTTCACTAACGGCTTTGATATGCGCCACCTTCGGTGTTACGCGATCGACATCGAAGGTAACCGGATCATCCCCACTCAGCCCAAGCAATACAGCGATATCCGTACCGTGCCCAGCTCCTGTTTTGGCTAAAGATCCATAAAGCAAAATCTTGACCTGTTCCACTTCATTCAATACTCCTTTCGTCTGAAGGACACGCGTAAACTGCTGGGCTGCACGCCAAGGGCCTAAGGTATGCGAACTGGATGGTCCGATACCGATCTTAAACATATCAAAAACGGATATTTGTTCTTTGCTCATTATCTTAATTATTGCGGTTAGCTCGCTTTCCATTGCTTTTGTGAAAACCGCATCTAAATTAGCACAAATAAGTATACATTGTTACTGTATTTGCATTATTATCATTTTGAGAACTAAGCTGACATTCTTTTAACAAGTATCCAACAAACATCTTACATTTTTTAGGGAAAAAGTAAGAAATGCTTCCCTATCTTTGTTGGCTACAATTTATAGCATGACGGGAAAAACATTTTTATATTCTTTTTTTGCCTTTTTTATCTGTTTATTTTCAATAAGAACATATTCCCAACAGCTACCTAAACGGGAGTTTCGTGGCGTATGGGTTGCCACCATAGGCAATATCGACTGGCCCTCTGTCAAAGCGAACAACAATGTATCGTTGCAAAAGCAGGAATTTATCGACCTGCTGGACCAACATCGAAGTGCTGGCTTAAATGCGATCATCCTACAGGTACGGCCTGCTGCAGACGCATTTTATGCAAAAAGCCGGGAGCCCTGGAGCCGATATTTAACCGGAAAACAAGGTCAGGCCCCGACACCATTTTATGACCCTTTGCAATTTGCCATTGAGGAAGCACACAAAAGAGGAATGGAATTGCATGCCTGGTTCAATCCTTATCGCGCTTCAACAACGTTGAATCCTGCTCATTTTTCAGATGATCATATTACCAAGCGCCATCCCGAATGGTTTTTTACGTATGCCGGGAAAAAGCTTTTCAACCCCGGGCTACCTGATGTCCGTAAATATATCATCAATGTCATTATGGACGTGGTCAAAAATTATGATGTCGATGGTATTCATTTTGACGACTATTTTTATCCTTATCCAGACAGCCGGAATACATCCGTACCGGATCAATTGACCTTTGCTCGATACAATAATGGAATTGAAAATATTGAAGACTGGCGGCGCAATAATGTGAACATGCTTGTGCGCGATCTTGGCATCGCCATCAAAAGAGTAAAGCCTTATGTCAAATATGGCATCAGTCCATGTGGTGTATGGGACAACAAAGAAAATAATCATATGGGTTCGGAAACTCGCGGACTAAGTGCTTATCGGGAGCTGTATGCGGATGGGGTAAAATGGATGCAGGAAGGCTGGATCGACTACATCAATCCACAGATTTATTTTCCATTTAAAAACCGTGCTGCGGCGTATGAGGTGCTGGTATCCTGGTGGCAGCAGCATACCTATGGACGGCATTTTTATGTCGGGCATGGTGCTTACCGGGTAACAGAACATAAGTCCGGATGGACCGACAAAAGCCAGATTCCACGACAGGTACGCCATCTAAGGGAGGAACATGATGTAGCGGGTAGTATATATTTCAGTTCCAGATCCCTTACCGACAATTTGGTTGGACTGCAAGACTCTATGCGCAATGACCTGTATCGTACACCTGCTCTTCCCCCGACAATGCCCTGGCTGGATAGCATTCCACCCAATGCTCCTTTCGGCTTACTGGTAAAACCATCCGGTAACGGGAAAATGAACACGCTTTTTTGGCAGAAACCGGATGCAGCGAGCGATGGTGAATCAGCCTATGGTTATGTCGTTTACCGCTTTGCGGTGGGCGAACGTGTTAACATCAAGGACCCTGGAAAAATCATTTTTATCACCTACGATGCCGGTAAACTTCAGTACACAGACGATGATATCAAACAGCATCAACAGTATAAATATGTCGTCACAGCGATAGACCGCATGAAAAATGAAAGCCGCCCTTCAGATAGTCGACAGGCAAATGAAGATACCCAATAATTGCAAAAAACCTCCCAAATCGCAGCTGTTGTCAGCTTAGCTATCTAGGAGGCTCTTTTATTTAGTGTGATTTTAAAACGAATCTATTTGCCTTGCCCGTATTTGAATTTCTTGTTGATGGTCACAGGCAATTTCCCTGTCGCGATATTCTGCCCTAGGATGGTTTTGACAGCAGCCTTCTGCATAAAAGCATCATTTTGATACGCCAGCAATATGGTCTTTGCTTTCTTCGAGGCTTCGACAGCATCTAAGGCGTATACATTTGTAAATAGTGTCAAAATGGATTTCTTCGCAAACTTCTTTATTAAGTCCTGCACGTTTTCATTTAACTGCATTGTTGGACGCGGACGTAGTCTGGTATCGTGTACTGCGATGATGTATTGTTTGTTTTTCTTGATTTCTTTTACAAGACGTTTCATGTCTTCTTTACTCAAGCTGTCGGGTACAAAATATTGCGTTTCGTTGGTCAATGCAGTTGCCAGTTCATTCTGAAAGGTTTGATTGGCAGAAATACCGATATTGATAATCGCAGTAGGCAGCTCTTTGTTGAAGGATTTCAATTTTTCGGTTGAATTGAGTGCCGTAATGGCTGCATTGGAAAGTTCGTCGATCAACTGCACGGCGGATGGCCTGTGCAGATCGGCATACAAGTTTTGCTGGGCTGTAGCCTGATACTTATCCAATCCTAACCATAGTTTGGCCGCCAATACTCTTTTCACCCTTGCGTCAATATCCGCTTGCGAAATACGGCCTTCTTCGATCGCTTTAAGGATAAGATCAATTGCCCGTTTACTATTCTCGGAAACCTCCAGTAGGTCGTGCCCCGCAATAATCGCCTGTACATCCGCTTCGCCGTTCGGGAAAAACTTTTTAACACCTTTCATATCCATGGCGTCGGTGACCGTCAAACCCTTAAAACCAAGCTCATTCCGTAGTAGGTCGGTAACAACTTTTTTAGAAATAGAAGACGGCATGTTGGGGGTGTCATCCAAGATGGGGATATTCATATGCGCAACCATAACTGCGGGGGCACCTGCTTTAATAAGCTCTTTGAAAGGATACATTTCAAGTGAGTCAAGTCTCTTTTTATCAAAAGGGAGTTGTGGGAGATCATAATGTGAATCTACGTCTGTATCACCATGTCCTGGAAAGTGTTTGATGGAGGCCAGTATACCGCCATCCACCATGCCGTCCATATAGGCTTTTGCTTTTTGGGTGACATTGTATTTATTATCGCCAAAAGAGCGAATCCCTATCACTGGATTTTTTGGGTTGTTGTTGATATCCACATCTGGTGCGAAATTGAAATGCATACCGATGCGATGAAAGTCCATTGCCACCTCCCGTCCCATGCGGTAGATCAATTGATTATCCTGCACGGCGCCAAGTGTCATCTGGTAAGGGAAGGATAAGGTAGAATCCGGCATACGCATACCAAGCCCCCATTCACCATCAAACGTCATCATCAAAGGTACTTTAGAAAGAGACTGATAGCGGTTGAACATGTCCACATGACGCACGGGACCACCCTGAAAAACAACAAGACCACCCAAATGCTCGTCCTGAATAACCTGCGCAACGGAATCAATATACTTCTGACCTAGATTAGTATGTGCCCGCACGAGGAATAACTGTGCTACTTTCTCCTTTGGTGTCAACGTATTAAATACGGCATCCACCCAATCGTGCTGGGAATTGATGTATTTTACAAAATCTTTCTTGTCCTGTGCTTTCGCAATGGATAGCGCACCGGCCAATGCCAATAGGCCCAGACTGAATTTTTTGAACATAAATTAGTTTGTATAATGTCTTAAATAGATTACTAATAACGCTATTATTTTGGATAATATGAAATTGTTTTTGCAACAATTTCATATAAAAACGCATAAAGACGCAATTCATTAAGGACAGTATGAAACAGCATGCTCGAATTAATAGGAAGAGAAGCAAGCTATACCTCTGACATTGGGTTTTAATAATCGCAGTGAAGAAGAAAGATAACGCTAAAGCAACGCGTAAACAAGACTCGTTGTAACGAGAGAAGGCTAGGTATCTGCAATAAGCTTAATCAACCAGAATCTCAATACTAGATACTAAATCAAATTATATTTTTTCTCAAGGAAAAGCGTCAGTTCCATCACGTTTTCCAACTCACCGATTGCCTCCTTTTTCCACAACTTGTCGATAATCAACAAGAGAAATTGAGTTTCGAGATCTGGATTTTCATAGTTCAGATCTTTAAAGGCACGATGAATAATTGGTTGCACGGGTTTCATGAACAGTTCGTGCTGTTGTTTTGAAAAGGGATGGTGCGACAGACGCTCCTGTAATTTCCAGAAAAGGGGTTCGGCGGTAACCAGTTTGTTGGGTAGATTGATCATCGTCCGCAGGAACTCCTTTGGTTCACGGTAAGTCATCATTCCACGGTGATGGGTGAGGACTTTACGGTAGCCCGATTTAATCAAATAGACCAAAAGCGCGTCCTTGTTACCAAAATGTTTGAATATCAACGCCTCAGAAACCCCAGCGTTCTGTGCTATTGTTTTGGTAGAGGTATTGGTATAGCCTTGGTCTGAAAAAAGCAACAACGCTTCTTTCATAATACGCTCTTTTCTACTCAAAACACTTTCTTTCATATACTATGCCGTTCAGTTGATTTTTAATTCTACTGCAAATATATCTAATCTTTCCGTTCAGTTAGGATTATTGTAACTAAAATGATAGTAATTCGTATCAAATAGTCGCATAAATTTGACAAA
>JAQZAZ010000127.1 GCA_029239355.1 Sphingobacterium sp. | reverse complement strand
TCGTTAACTAGGGCAAAATATCAAGATATATTGTATATTGATAGTACTTTAAATTTCATACGGTAATTAAAGCCCAGAATAAGATAAAGTATCTATGAAGAAGATTCTTATTGCAGACGACCATGGCATTGTACGATTAGGTGCTTCCGTCATTATCAAGGAAACGCTAAAAAAGGCGGAAATATTCCAAGCCGAAAATTTCGATGAGGTGCTAGAAAAGATAAAACTAGAACAATTCGACCTATTACTGCTGGACATCAATATGCCCGGAGGAAATAATATTCGAGTTGTCGAAGAAATCTTGCAAATCCAGCCTGCCATTAAAATTTTAATTTTCTCATCCTACGATGAGTCGTTGTATGCGTTGCGTTATATTGAGGCGGGTGCAGTAGGTTATCTTAATAAAACTACAGCAATGGCAGAATTGAGCCACGCTATATTAGCTATTCAAGAAAGAGGTAAATATATGTCGAGCAATGTGCAAGACCTCTATGTTCAAAAACTCACGCAGAGTAAATCGGAACTAACCAAATTAAATCCCTTGGCTCGGCTTTCAAATAGGGAGGTAGACGTGGCAAAACAATTGATCAAGGGTTTAGGAATTATTGAAGTTTCTGGCCTACTTGAGCTAAGTCCATCAACCGTAAGTACCTATAAGAGCAGAATATTTGAAAAATTAAATGTATCTAATATTCCGGAATTGATTGAACTTTTTAGAATACACTCCAACAACTAAACATTGTTGGAGTGTATTTTTCTAGATTAGATCGTCCATTGTAACAACTGGAATATCTTTTATATTAAGGTCTTTTAAGGGTTCTGATTTTTTAAAAGCGTAACCTACTTCAGCTTCCAGATCCCATAACATAGGAGCCAAAAAGTTAAGACAAGTAGTAAATCCTTGTACAGTTGCGGAGAAATCACCTGTATCTTTCGAATTTTTAGCTTCATTTTCAATTTCAAAAGGTCCTTTGAAACCGCGTTCCTGTAACAGGTCCACAAAGCCTCGCCAGTCCATACTATCAGATCCGCCGAATCCAGGCAGCATGGCCTCATAATGATGTCTATCCCAATCATGATCGGGAATGCTTACATTTGCCTTTTTTGCTAGTTCAGCATTCACATGTTGCATTGGGTACATCCCACCCCAATCTACGCGAGCGATCGTCTGTAGATTGCGTGTGGTCTTCACATGTATACGCTGTAATCGACTCATATCAGTATTGCGAATAACATCAATTGGGTTTGTGTTTTGCCAAACATCATGTGAAGGATCGTAAATTTCGCCGTGCGCCTTACTAGGCACCATGGCATACATCAATTTTCGTGCAGCCAGAACAGCAGGTAAATTATTATAGGTAGAGCTATAACGTGAAGACCGCCAGCCCTCCATTGGGCAATTTTCATATAAAATTGTTACCCCGAGGCTTTCAGCATAATTAACAATCGGTTCAAATACACGCTTATATTCCTCTAGATTTTTTTGAAATCCATCTAGCTGATTTCCCAAGTCGTGATTATAACCGACAAAAGTACCGACTTTAACATTATTTTCATCACCTCCCAACAAATGGGCAATCCGAATCAGTTTCAATAAGTGGTTCTGATTTTTGACACGTTGCTCTGGATCCCCCCCGATCATATTTTCAAAGGCGCCAAGCGAAAGCTTTAGATCGGCCTGGTTAAATAATTCAAGCGTTTCTTTAGCTTTTTCAGGTGTAAATTCCTCATAATCCAAATGTGTAGCCGTGTGATCTTCACGTGTGCCATCTTTTCTAAAAACACAAAGGTCAATTCCACCGGCGCCAATTTTTTTTGTTGTCTGAATCAATTCTGGTAATGACAATTTATCAAAGGCAGAACTCATCACCCATACAGGGTTATTTAATTTTGTAGTCATAGCTTATATAATTGTATTCTATCGGTATTTAAAGATACTAAAAAAGCCATCGATCGGATGGCTTTTTTAGTATTTTGTATCAATTCAATTAATCGACATTGTCATGTAAAAATGAGTTATTGGGACGAATCTCCGTATTTCCATCTTCAAAAGACAAAGTAAAGCGAGACACCTGTGATTGCGAAGAATGTGGTGTATCCTCCAAGGACATTTGCTTTCTTTTATAAGCAGGTTCATTTTCCAGCTCATGAAGGCCGTTTGAAGATTTCAATTTCATGCTTAATTCTTTCAATCGCAAGATACGTTCTTTCGTACGCACCAATTGATCTTCAAATGACACCTGTTCTTCCTCCACCTGAGGTACTTCAACCTGCTCATTCGTTGTACTCGAGGAGAACGTTGGTTTGTCATCATAGTCTGACGCAGATGGGGCTGAATATGAATCAAATACCGTCGGCATTTGAAACTGAAAAACAGAAGGAGAAGTTTTCAATTGAAAATCACTTTCAGCAAATGAAGTTTCCTCTTCATAAGCGCCATCAAAACCCAAATCATGACGTATTACTTGTGGTTCTTCTATTGCAACCTGTTGCTGTACGACATTTTTTGGTGAAGTAAACAGGTCAGACTGCAAATTATTTGGTGTTGAAGTATTTGTTGAAGGAGCCTGTGTATCCACACGTTGAACCGGAGTGACAAAACTATTGGCAACTGCTGTTTCTTTTGGCGCAACCTGAGAAACAGGTTTAACAAAAGAATTTACCGGTTCAGGTGTCAAGGGCATGGATACCTTCGTATTTTCACGCTCTTTATCACGTTCCTCTGAAGTTTGAAAACCAGTCGCAATAATTGTCACTGACAGCTCATCTTCAAAGTTTTCATCGATACAGTTACCCCAGATCAAATCAGCTGATAAACCAGCTTTTTCCTGAATGTAATCCGTAATGATCGCTACTTCATCCATGGTTACTTCTTTTGTTCCAGAAGTAATATTCAACAAAATATAGCGAGCACCTTCGATCTCATTGTCTTTCAATAATGGTGAAGCTAAAGCACCTTCTACCGCACGTAATGCACGATCTTCACCTTCCGCAATTGCATTCCCCATAATAGCAACACCGCTATCGTTCATCACTGTGCGAACATCTTTAAAATCGACGTTTACATAACCCGGGATCGTGATAATTTCAGCAATACCTTTTGCTGCAGTAGTTAATATATCGTCTGCTTTTGCAAAAGCTGCCGTCATCGTTAAATTTCCAAAAATTTCGCGCAAGCGGTCATTAGAAATAACAAGATAAGAATCTACATATTTACGCAATTCTGAAAGACCTTCCTCCGCCTGTGAGCGACGACGTTTACCCTCAAATGTAAATGGTGTAGTAATGATCGCAACAGTAAGAATACCCAATTCCTTAGCGGCCTTAGCCAAAACAGGGCTTGCTCCGGTACCTGTACCACCGCCCATACCAGCAGTAATAAACAACATCTTGGTATTAGTACCCAACATACGTTTGATATCTTCAATACTTTCGATGGCGGAATTTTCACCTACATCAGGATCTGCTCCAGCACCCATACCTTCGGTCAGACTTATTCCCAATTGAACTTTATTTGGGATCGGGCTTAACTCTAATGCTTGTGCATCAGTATTACACACGATAAAATCTACACCACTAATTCCTTGTTTATACATGTGGTTTACGGCATTGCCGCCACCACCACCAACCCCAATAACCTTAATTATTGAAGATTGTTCTTTTAACATTTCAAACTGTATTGACATAACTTATCCCTATTTAACTTATAATGAACACGATATCAAATTGAACCAAACCCACTATATGTAATGTAATAATAATATAATTTCAACAAAAGTTTTCCACATTTGTGAAATTGTGGAAAACTTCAACCATTGTGGAAAACTTACTTTTTATCTAAAAAACTTGCGTCATCAATCTCATTCCCATCCTTAATAAATCGTTTGAACCAAGATAGCAGTCCCTGTTCCTTTTGCTGTTGCTCCGAAACCTCTTTTGTGGTCGTGGTCACCTGCACTTTTTTAGCTGGAGTGTGTGCTTCTCTACGACTATCTTCCTCTTCTTCATGGGATTGAATACCCTTGATCAATAAGCCGATACTTGTCGCGTACAATGGGCTTTTCAATTCTTCAAATAGTGGCTTCGGTAAAACTTCATTCTTGGAAAGATACTCGTTAGGAAAACCTACACGACAATCAATCCCAGTTATATATTCAACGAGCTGTACCAAATGTTTCAATTGGGCTCCACCTCCAGTGATAACGATACCACCGATAAGTTTATTTTCATAACCGGAAGACTTAATCTCGTAATATACATGCTCAATAATCTCTTCCATCCGAGCCTGAATGATATAAGCCAAATTTTTCACCGAGATTTCTTTTGGCTCCCGACCTTTCAGTCCAGGTACACAGATTACCTCATTTTCTTTATTTTCATCAGCCAAAGCAGATCCAAATCGTGTCTTCAATAATTCTGCCTGCGAACGCAATACAGAACAACCTTGACGAATATCTTCGGTCACAATATTACCGCCTAATGGGATTACAGCAGTATGGCGAATAATTCCTTCATGAAAGATCGCGACGTCTGTCGTTCCACCACCAATATCAACTAATACAACACCAGCATTTTTTTCATCTTCATCCAATACAGCTTCTGAAGATGCCAAAGGCTCAAGAATCAGTTCAGCAACTTCCAAATTGGAATTATCAATACATTTTTTGATATTCTTGATATCGGTAACTCTTCCCGAAATAATATGGAAATTTGCTTCTATACGACGTCCAGCCATGCCGATAGGTTCGCGGATACCCGGTTCATTATCTACCGTAAATTCCTGAGGCAAAACATGTATAATTTCTTCTCCTGGAGGCAGTACCAGTTTATACATATCCGAAATTAATCGTTCGATATCTCTTCGAATGATCTCATCATCACCATCTGTTTTGGTAAATATTCCACGGTGTTGGATGCTCTTAATGTGTTGACCGGCGATCCCCACATTGACAACCTTAATATCGACATTAGACTGTGCTTCGGCAATTTCCACCGCCTCCAAAATACTTCCCACAGTCTTTTGGATATTGGCTACAACCCCTCTGCTCACTCCTGCAGAATCGGCTTTGCCCACACCTAATAATTCGATTTTGTTCCCTGAGCTACGTCTCCCAACCGTAACACAAATTTTGGTAGTACCAATATCGAGTCCCACGATAATTGGATTCTCTCTTTCAATTTCTGCTGCCTTTGAGTTCATAATTTCCTGTATTGTTGCTGTATTACTATAATGTATTATTTGCTATTTTTTTTGTTTGATCATCGGAAAAACTCCAATTTCCGCGCTTCTCACAAATGATCTGTCCTCCATATTTTACATTCACTACACCATAAGCGTTAATTCCAACTTTTGGCATAATCTGCGTGTAAAATGTTTTTAATAATTCAAATTTTTGTTCCAGCGAATCTGCTGATCCAACAATTAATTGCTGCGTTCCTACGCGGGGAACCAGCTCTATATCATGATCTGCATTCACGTAAATTTGCACAACCTGGTTACTCCAGAGCTCATCTTTCCCTATAAATTCTACCACCTTCACCAAATCTTTCACCAATGTGGTTGACACCGTATCCAAAGCCTCATTATATCCTTCGGAAATGTTGCCGGTAGCCACCATGATATGCGGAATGTATTTTAAGGTCGTTGGTATCTTTAAGCCTTTGGGATCAACATAGAACTCTCGTCCATTTTTGTTGATAACCCGCATGACCGCTTCGCGCTGGT
Source organism: Sphingobacterium sp. (assembly GCA_029239355.1). Taxonomy (GTDB): domain Bacteria; phylum Bacteroidota; class Bacteroidia; order Sphingobacteriales; family Sphingobacteriaceae; genus Sphingobacterium. Next base: position 6,716 of record JAQZAZ010000127.1, on the reverse strand, counting down.
CTATGTTAACCTTAATGGTACCATCCATATCAGCATGGATGCTTGCATCCGATACGTAAGGTAATTTTTTCAACATCTTTTCCACACGCTGGAAAGGAATGCCATTGATTTTCTTCCCCACAAAACTCCCATAGTTTTGCGCTATCAGTTTTGATATATCTGATTGATCTATAAAAGCTTCCGTACCCTCTATGACAATCTTTACTTCCTTACAAAGCTGCTGTTCATCACGTTTGCCCACAATGGTCATAATCACAACAACTACGATGACCCCAATAAAAAATAGGGTAAAGTAAAGTACACGATTCCATTGTATGTCACGTAATTTTCTAAGCATGCTCAAAAATCGTTTTTAATGGTTTTACCAACTTATCTATATCTCCAGCTCCTACAGTTACGATCAAGTCTGGCATTTCATTCCGGGCAAAATCCAGTACCTCTTCGGCCGTCACGATCTGTTTATGCTTTGCTGTAATTTTATCCAATAACCAGCTTGAGCTCACCCCTTCAATCGGAAGTTCACGCGCAGGATATATCTCCATCAAGAGTAGATTATCTGCCATGGATAATACTTCAGCAAATCCATCCACAAAATCTCTGGTCCTCGTAAACAAGTGTGGTTGAAATACGACGTTCAACTTCTTTGTTGGATATAATTTGCGCATTGAGGTCAAAAAGGCGCGTAATTCTTCAGGATGATGTGCATAATCGTCGATATACACCACTTCCGGTGTACGAACAATGTATTCAAATCGTCTTTTTACTCCCTTAAATGTGGTCAATGCTTTTTTAATTGCCTCCGCTGAAATACCTAATAAACGAGCCACGGTAATAGCAGCTACTGCATTTTCAACATTGTGAATTCCAGGAATGCCCAAATGAATATCCTCAATTTTTCCATGGACATCTTGATAATCAAAGTAAAATTCACCTTCCCTGACATGGACATTAGATGCATAAGCATCGGCCACTTCGTGCCCAGAATAGCTGATCTGTCCTTTAAATTCCAATCCTTTTTTTATAATACGCGTACCGTCTTCAACAACCTTATCCAAAAACAACTGGAAAGATTCAAGTAAATGGCTCTTATCTCCATAAATATCCAAATGATCCGCATCTGAAGAAGTCACGATCGCGATATTAGGATGTAGCGTCAAAAATGAACGATCAAATTCATCTGCTTCGACCACAACCGTATTATTGTTTCCGTAAAGCACATTGGTATCGTAGTTCGAACTGATACCGCCCAAAAAAGCGGAACAGTCATATCCGGAATCTTTCAACAGGTACGCGACCATCGTAGACGTAGTTGTTTTACCATGTGTCCCTGCTACCGCAATTGTAAACCGGCTTTCACTGATGATTCCCAGTACTTGTGATCTTTTATATAACACGTGCCCCTGAGATTCAAAAAAAGCTTTAATCTTGGAATCTTTAGGAATTGCAGGTGTAAATATGACCAATGTAGCAGCCGCTGGCTGATGGAAAATAGTATCAATAGAACCCACGTCATCCTGGTATGTGATCGAAATACCTTCTTTGGCCAAAGTTTTGGTCAATTCTGTCTCCGTACGGTCATATCCATTCACCTCACAGCCCAAATGCTTAAAATAGCGTGCAAGGCCACTCATTCCGATTCCGCCTATTCCGATCAAGTAAACTTGTTTTATTGCATCTAGATTCATACTCATCATCTATTTCTTATTTGCCAATTTATATACATGCTTTGCAATCTGAACATCCGCATCCAGCTTAGCAAGTTTTTTTATGTTTTCACTCAACTGCGCTACTTGATCCAAATTCTTGAATAAATTCAAGGCCGTTGGAATTAATTGCTGCGTAGCTTCCGTATCTTTCACCAACAGCGCTGCTTTCTTGCTAACCAAAGCCATAGCATTTTTAGTCTGGTGGTCTTCGGCAACATTAGGTGAAGGAACCAGAATAACTGGTTTCCCAACAACACAGAGTTCCGAAATGGTACCTGCTCCTGCCCGGCTAATAATCACGTCAGCCGCAGCATAGGCATAATCCATTTTTTGAAGAAATGCCATCATCTTCACATTTGCAGGAAGTTTTCCTTCGAGTTCTAGGCGAAGTTTGTCGATATAAAAGCTCCCACATTGCCAAATCACCTGTACATCCTCTTTGGACAGCAAATCCAAAAAGGCAACCACACTTTCATTCAATGTTCTGGCACCTAAACTCCCGCCCAACACTAAGATTGTTTTTTTGTGTTGATCCAATCCAAAGAACTCCAATGCCGCAGCTCTTTTTCCTTCAATAGCAACAGATTCTCTTCGGATGGGATTTCCTGTCAACAATACTTTATCAACTGGAAAAAACTGTTCCATACCCTCGTAGGCCACACAGATTTTTGCCGCTTTAGCACCTACTTTCTTATTTGTAACACCAGCGTAAGAGTTCTGCTCTTGTACCACTGTCGGGATCCCCAATTTATTTGCCATCATCAATAAGGGTCCTGAAGCAAAACCGCCAACACCTACTGCAACATCCGGTTTGAAATCCCGGATTACCTTTTTTGCCTTATTGAGGCTTTTCATTAATTTAAATGGCAATAGAATATTTTTCCAAAACTGCTTTCTGTTGATTCCCTGAATATCAAGTCCAACAATAGCATAACCCGCAGCAGGCACCTTATCCATTTCCATCCGACCATTGGCGCCTACAAATAGAATTTCATTTGCAGGGTCCATCGTCTTCAATGCATTTGCAATTGAAATCGCCGGAAAAATATGTCCTCCGGTACCACCCCCACTTATAATTACACGAATTGCCATGCTCAATATATTTTTTAAGCTGGAATTGAACCGATCACCACTTTTTTAGGTTTCGGCTTTTCGTCCAGCTGCTCTTTTCCTTTTAATTCTTCAATATTTCTGCTCACACTCAGGATAATTCCCAAGGCAACACTTGTAAACAAAATGGATGTCCCCCCCATACTCACCAATGGTAACGGCACCCCAGTTACAGGTCCTAACCCTACTGCTACAGCCATATTTGCCAGCGCTTGTATAGTCAAACTAAAACCTAAGCCTGCGGCCAAGAATGTCCCAAAAGCTTTGGGACTCATCGTGACGATTCGGATACATCGATACATAAAAGCCAAGTACAGAAATAGCAGAATTACCCCACCGACTGTCCCATATTCCTCAATAATAATTGCATAGATAAAATCGGAATACGGATGTGGCAATACGTTGCGTTGAACACTATTCCCCGGACCTTTACCAAAGAGTCCTCCCGTCGCGATTGCAATCTTCGCGTTATTGGCCTGATAGTTTTTATCATCCTGAAATGAGACCGGACTAGCTGACTCTTCCCTCTTTTCAACACCCAAAAATGTTTTTACCCGACTATAGTAAGTTGCTCGTCTTGGTCCGATGGAGACAACAATAATTCCCAACAAAACCACACCTGCAGAAACAATTGCAATCTGTTTAAAGGATATTCGGCCAATCAACAACAACAGTACACTAACACCAAATAACATAATCGCAGTCGACATGTTAGCCCATGCTATCAGTACGAAAACACCACATACTGATCCCATAATAGGAAGAAAGGCTTTCTTCACATCTTTGATTTCCTCTTGTTTGCGAGACAGCATCCGTGCAAGAAAAACAATCAATGACAACTTGGCCAAATCGGATGTCTGGAAAGTCATCCCAATACCCGGAATCGTCAACCAACGACTCGCCTGATTTACACTACTTCCAAATAACAAAGTAAAAAGTAATAAAGGTATTGTGATCCCCATTAAGATTTTAGAAATACCCGCATAATACCGATAATCCAGCTTATGCGAGAGATACATCAAAACAAATCCAATGGCGATGATCGAAAAATGCTTCAACAGATACATTTCTGTCCCCTTGCCTTCTTTATAGGCCAGGGTTCCAACCGAACTGTATACAGCCAAAAGTGACCATCCCGACAAGATAATCACAATGATCCATATCCATCGATCACCTTTTAATTTAGACATTATGTTCTGTAACATATCCTTCTTCCTTTGGTTATACCGTTTATTATAATTCCATTACAGCTGCTTTAAATTTATCGCCACGGTCTTCATAGTTTTTAAACCAGTCAAAACTTGCACAAGCCGGAGACAACAATACTGTATCCCCCTTTTTAGCCAAATGTGACGACAACACAACAGCATCGTGCATAGATGTACTGTTGACGATGATTTCAACATCCTGTTCAAAAGCCTTATGAATTGCTGCAGTATCTTTGCCCAAACATACAATAGCGTGTACTTTGTCTTTCACTAAGTCGGCTAGCATACTATAATCATTTCCTTTATCAACTCCCCCTAATAATAATACGATTGGTGTTGAAAAGCTCTCCAAAGCATACCACACTGAATTGACATTAGTCGCTTTAGAGTCATTGATATAATTGACTCCCCCGATACAAGCAACATGTTCGAGACGATGTGGGATATTCACATACGATCCCATGCTTTCCTTCATCGATTGATTTCTCAACTCCTGCACTTTCGCAATTAATCCAGAAGCCATACTATTATAAATATTATGCTTCCCTTGCAATGACAATTCCTCAGCTCTCATAGTGAATGTATCGTTATTTGGTGTATTAATAATCATTGTTTTATTGGCGGTTAAATAAGCGCCCAATTCAACAAGCTGTTCTTGTGTAAAAGGTAAATAGGTCCCTTTACTGTGATGTCTCTCCAATCCCTTTATTGTTTCGGGATCGTCTAAACAGTATATAAAATAATCTTTTTCAGTCTGATTTTGAATCATTCTGAATTTAGAATCTACATAGTTTTCCATTTTATGGTCATAACGATCCAAATGATCTGGCGTGATATTAAGTATTACTGCAATATCCGCTCTAAAATGGTACATATCGTCCAGCATAAAGCTGGATATTTCCAACACGTAGCAGTCAAAATTTTCCCGCGCCACTTGAAGGGCGAAACTTTTTCCAATATTGCCTGCCAAACCAACATTAAGGCCACCATGCTTCAGCATTTCGTAGGTCAACATGGTTGTTGTTGACTTTCCATTAGAACCTGTAATGCAAATCAACTTGGCCGTTGTATATTGGGCCGCAAACTCTATTTCGGCTATTACAGGAATCCCTTTTTCTTTTAAGGCAACCACCAATGGCACTGTTTCTGGAATTCCAGGACTCTTAACAACAAGTACTGCATTTAATATCCGGTCTTCGTCATGGTTACTCTCCTCGAAAGCAATCCCTTCAGCTTTTAATTGCTCTTTATAGTGATCCGCTATCAGTCCTTTATCGGAGACAAATACATCATATCCCTTTTCCTTTCCAAGGATTGCCGTCCCTACACCGCTCTCGCCTGCACCTAAAATGACCAGGCTTCCTGATTGAGGATAATATGTTGTTGAGATATTTGACATCGTTATCTAATTTTTAATGTTACTATCGTCAGAATGGCCAAAATTATTCCCACAATGACAAAACGAGTGACAATTTTCGCTTCATGGTAACCCTTCTTTTGGAAGTGATGATGCAAAGGCGACATTAAAAAAATCCTTCTTCCTTCACCATATTTCCTTTTGGTGTATTTGAAATAGGAAACCTGTAAGATGACCGAAAGATTTTCTAGCAAAAACACACCACACAAGATTGGAATTAATAATTCTTTACGAATCAAAATAGCAAACGCCGCAATAATACCACCGATTGCCAGACTACCTGTATCTCCCATAAAAACTTGCGCAGGATAAGTATTATACCATAAAAAACCTACACAGGCTCCAACAAAGGCTCCAGCAAAAATTACAAGTTCACCAGAGTTAGGGATATACATAATATTGAGGTATTCAGAGAAAATCACGTTGCCGGACACATAAGCTAAAATTGCCAATGTAACCCCAATTATCGCAGAAGTACTCGTGGCTAAACCATCTATTCCATCGGTAATATTAGCGCCATTTGACACTGCGGTAACGATAAAAATAACCACAACTAAAAAGACAACAAATGTCAAATAATCGCTTTGCATGCCGAATACTTTAAATACCTTGGCATAATCGAACTCATTATTCTTGTAGAATGGAATATTTGTTTTGGAAGATTTTACATTCTCAGCATATGTTTTTTCTCCCGTCCCCTCGTTGATAACAACTTCCACTGGTTTAGTAGAAGTCGGTTTATCTACTCCTTTTCGAACAACAATATCAGGGTGGAAATACATCGTACAGGCAATAATTGCCCCTAGGCCAACTTGGCCGACAACCTTAAATTTCCCTGCTAAGCCCTCTTTATTATGCTTAAAGACTTTAATATAATCATCCAAAAAACCTATCGCACCCATCCACAATGTCGTTACGATCATGATAATTACATAGATATTCGTCAACTTAGCAAACAACAACGTAGGAATTAAAATCCCAGCAATGATTATAATACCTCCCATTGTAGGCGTACCAGCTTTCTTTTTTTCACCTTCAAGCCCTAAATCACGAATTGTCTCCCCAACTTGCTTATTATGCAAGAACTGGATCAATTTTCCCCCAAAAACCGTGGTAATAATCAATGAAGCAATTACAGCCATTGAGGTCCGAAAGGAGATGTATTGAAACAACCCGCCTCCAGGTATATGGATATATTCGCTAAGCCACGTAAATAGATGGTACAACATATTTCTATTTTTCGTTAAATGTATTCTCTAAAATTTCTTTATCATC
>JAQZAZ010000313.1 GCA_029239355.1 Sphingobacterium sp. | reverse complement strand
CTGGATGTTGTTTACTCAAAACAACTCCTCCTAACTTTCGTAATACTGGCTTGTACCATTATACACGAAAGTTAGGAGGAGTGGAATAGAATTAGTTTCAAATTCGTTTCATTCCAAAGTTAAAAAGATTATATAACAAAATATTTTTATATATTTTTTTTAACTTGATTAATAATAGTGTAGCTTAAACAAATAATGAAAGTAATTCCTGAAATAAAAATAGAAATTTTAATAGTCAAAGGAATCGGATACGAAATCCTTATTGCACTTACTTCATTTGCATTTAACTGGATTGTTCCAATATCGGTTGTGCGTACACTAATGGTTTTTCCTGAAGAAAGGTCTTTAATTACAGTATCCTCGTATTTAAATATAGGTACATTAATCATTTCCTCATCACCTGATTCCCAAGAAACGATGATATCTCCGTCTGATACTTTTTTCTCAAAATTTGGATTTGGATTAATTACATATTCCCAGTATTTGGAATACGGATCAAAAAGTTCAAAATCTTGGTTACTCAACGGTTCTTTTAATGGTAAGTAGTCAGAAGTTCCTTTTCTTACAACATCCAATATTTTTCCAAGATCACTACTCCTAATGATATTTCTTAATTCTTTGGCTGATATGTTTGACGGTTTCTTATTTGGTGAGGCCAACACATTTTCAGAGTTCCATTCTGTCATTCGAGACATCACTCTATCTTGAGCAATGGAAATTGAAAAAAAGGTTGCTATGCCTAACACTACTAATACCATTTCTTTCTTTAAATATTTGCAGGTATATTCAAAAGTAACTAATAATAAAATTGTCGGCACGATAATAAGCCTTGATGGAAATTGTAAAAATGATTCCAACGCTGGGAATAATTTTGAGAAGATACTCCATGGAAAAAAACGACTTGATACTAGTAAGAATATACTTCCGGTGGTCATTAAAATTTTTATTGTATTGTTTATATTTTTCCAATTTATAATTAAATTAATTACTTGGAAAAAGAACAAAGAACTAAGTACAATTCCAATATTCGCTTGTCCATTTCCCTTTTCAGGCAAGAAATACACTGCATTTTTTAGTAAGTCTAACGGAACTGTTTGCAATAATTGATTATCCTTTAAAAGATAAAACATTCCTAACCAAACGTTTAAGCTTAACAATATGGCTATACCTATGGAAAAGAGCATTTTAAACAAGAATTCTTTTTTTAAAGTAGTCTTTATAAAAGCATATATCACACAAGGTAATAGGACTAAAGTTGCTAGGAGTGAGGAAAACACATGCGTTTGAAGTAAGACTCCCATACTCAATCCTAAACCTAGCACTGAAAAATTATGTTTTTTATCTACTAACATCTCAATACCATAATACATGACATAAGGTATGAGCATATTTCCAATCCCTGTAAAAGATCCTGCGATATTCCAAGAGGCTACAAAATAAGTACTCATATAGATAGCACCAGAGAGAATTGCTAAACTGTCTCTCATCGACAATTTTTTTGCAATGCGATAGACTCCATATGCACCGATAATGTTAACCAAAAAAGATGTAACTAACTGAAACTTAACCCAACTTCCCAAAAGCAGCAATAATGCCCCCAGTATATATGACATTCCAGGACCATAAAATGCATTAACAATTCTTGCAGATTGTTGATAGGAAAACAAAGAGATAAAATAATTAAACTCCCCAGTTTTTAGCTGCATCATAGTCTCATATATTCTATTCATATGAAAAATAGAATCAACGCCAAGAACATAACCTTTTGAAAATATTTGTGGACTTTGGATAATTACCGATAAAATGGCAAATATCATCCAAATTGATATGCTTTTTTTCCATCCTGTAACTTTGTTTAAATACATACTACAACTCCCTACATAAAATACTAATCTTTAAAAATTTTTTCCCAAGTACTTAATGCTCTTTCTTCATACGATGAAAACATAAACTTTTCATTAGGTAAAATATTTTTAATACCTAGATCAAACCCTTTTATCAAACCCTCTATCGAATTTTCGACTACTATTGTTTTATCTGCTCCATCTAAAATTTCTAAAGTTTCAGGTACTTCAGTCATTATTACTGGTGTATTTACGGCTAGTGCTTCTAATACAACCATCCCTAACCCTTCGTATCTACTACTAAAAATAAAGTATGATGCTTTTCTCAATAAATTATAAGGGTTTCCTAAATTCTGCAAGAGATAGATAGACTCCTTTTTGTTACTACTATTAATTTTATTTATAATCGTTTCCTTTTCAGGGCCATAGGACTCAATTAAAACTAAGTATACATTTTTATCTTCAACAGTTTCAAATGCTTTTATCAATCTATCTAAACCTTTTTGTTTTGAAAATCTACCGATATTAATAAAAATCTTATTCGATTTTTTTTCAAATTTATCAATTAGTTCTAAAGGTACAGTATCTGTAATAGGCAATTTAGATAACTTTTCTACTTTTTTCTTATTTATTAAGACATTACTAACAAACGTATTAGCTTCAGGAACTAGATAATCAATTTTTTTCTTTATTGTCTCACTTACACAAATAACTTTGGTTGCTTCCTTGTAAGCTTCAAATAAAATATTCCTTTTTAAATACTTATTTAGTTCCATTTCTTTTTCTATGTCTGTATGCACAAAAATAATTGTCTTGATTCCAATTTTTTTTAGTATCCACATCCA
>JAQZAZ010000126.1 GCA_029239355.1 Sphingobacterium sp. | reverse complement strand
CCGATATAGTTTGATGATGTAAAAAGTGCCAAATGTCGGTGCTTTTTGTAAATTTGTACAAAACTACGAAATGCTACGATTAATACTGAATCTACTTGCGGTGATTTTTTTATTTGGTTCCTGTGTCAAACCAGAGGAGAAGGATATTATCTCACAAAGCAAATTTGTAAATGCTTTGACAGAAATCCAATTGACAGATTCATATCTCAATATTTTGCCCATTGATAGTGCACGCAAAGTGATAGTGCCTTTGTACCAGGTGACTTTTGATAAATACGGACTGGATTCCGTTTCTTTTAAAAAGAACCTGGACTATTATGGTAAAGATGCTGAGGTCATGTCAGCCATTTACAAGAAAGTGGAAGATAACTTGACGAAGGAGAATAAGTTTTATACGGATATCGAACGTAAAAAGCAAGATTCTATCCGAACAAGGGATTCTATTGTCAATGCAAGGATTCAGGATAGTACAAGTCGTGTGATGCGACAACAGCAACAGTATCAAGAACGTATTGCTGCGCTTATCCACTACAAACCAAGTAAGGAGAAATTCAGTTTTAAAGAAGCGTCTTCGTTGTTTAACAAAAATTTCCAACAGAAAACAGGTGTTAGTTTGGACAGCTATTTAATGAACCTGCTATCTATAGGTAATTCAATAACTCCAGGTGGATCACCGCCACCTACTTCCTCTGGAAATCCTGCGTCCCCAGCAACAACACCTGGCGTTTCGGCGAAGGACACAACAACGTTACCAAAACAAATGGAGCAAAGGCTTGAAAAACCTATTCTTACTCCACCACAGGCATTAAAGCCTGTATCAAAACTTTAACCATCAAAGAATAATTTTATGGTATATCCATTAAATGCGATAGATAAACTCGGCTTTTCCGAGATAAAAGATAAAATAAAACAAAAATGCCTGAGTGAATCAGGCCGTGAACTGGTCGAAAAAATTCAGCCACAAACTCGCTTTGATCAGATAGATCGTTTTTTGAGACAGACAAGTGAATTCAAAGATCTTCTTGTCAATGATGGAGCATTTCCAGTCGAGAATTTTTTTCCTTTAAAATCCATTATTGAAAAAGCAAGGGTGGAAGGTGCTTTTCTACTTGAAGAAGAGTTTTTTCGTGTTCTGTTGTCCTTGAAAACTGTTTATGCCATCATTCGCTATTTTAACGAAAGAGACGGCCTTTATCCGAATTTGGAAGTGCTATTTGAGCATTTACCTATCGAGAAGGGAATCATCCGTGATATTGAAATAGTGATTGACGAGCGAGGAAAACTCAAAAATAATGCTTCACGCTTATTGCTCGAAATCACTCAGCAAATACAACGGGCAGAACAAGATGCGCTCAAACGTATAAATAGTATCTTCAAAAATGCACAGGACAGCGGCTGGACAGCGGATGGCAATTTGACTGTACGCGATGGACGTCTATGTATTCCGATCTTGGCTGAAAATAAAAGGAAGCTTAAAGGATTGATTCACGACGAGTCAGCGACAGGTCAAACGGCTTATATTGAGCCAGAAGAGGTATTTCAGCTCAACAATAAAATTAGAGATCTTGAATTTGAACGCAGGAGGGAAGTCATCCGAATTCTTGTGGAACTCACAGATAAAGTGCGCCCGCATCTCCCTTTATTGTTATCCTATCATGGCTTATTGACCAAGGTTGATTTTGTTAGAGCCAAAGCATTGTTTGCCTTGGATATTGAGGCCGAAATGCCTGAATTGTCCAAAGAAGCGGAGATCAATCTCATCAATGCGCGTCATCCATTGCTCATACTTAACGAACACCATAAAGGCACTGTAGTTCCATTGAATATACAAATCGACCAGTTACAACGTGTTATTGTTGTCTCTGGACCAAATGCCGGTGGTAAGTCAGTATGTATGAAGACAGTGGGCTTGCTACAGATCATGGTGCAATCAGGTCTATTGATCCCAGCTGAGCCGACGACGAAAGTAGGTGTATTCAAGCAAATATTTGCTGATATTGGTGACGATCAATCTATTGAGAGTGACCTCAGTACCTACAGTGCACACTTGTCGAAAATGAAGTATTTTACGGAATTTGCCAATGGACGCACCTTGGTACTCATTGATGAATTCGGTACGGGAACAGACCCTCTATTTGGCGGACCTATTGCCGAAGCCGTATTGGAATCGTTGAATAAAAAGCAGATTAGAGGAGTCGTAACAACCCATTACTCAAACTTGAAGGTATTTGCGAGCAATACAACGGGCCTGGAGAATGCTTCTATGTTGTTCGATAACCGCGAGATGCGTCCAATGTATATTCTCCAGATCGGTAAACCTGGAAGCTCTTATGCCTTCGAAATTGCACAGAAAATTGGCTTAGGCAAGGATATTCTAGAGGCCGCCAAAGGGAAAATAGGTGTACAACAGAAAAAGGTAGATACCTTGTTGATCGATCTTGAAAGGGAGAAGAAAGAGGTGTTTGACACGAAAGTAGCCATCAATAAAAGAGAGAAAGAACTTGAAACGCTTAAATCTGAGTACTTGGAATTACAAGGTTATCTTGAAGAAAATAAGCGGGTTATCCTGAAAAAAGCCAAAGAGGAGGCTCAGGAAATCATTAAGAACTCTAATAAATTAATCGAAAATACGGTTGCGCAGATCAAATCGGCGAAAGCTGATAAGGAGAAAACCCGAGAGTTGCGCAGCAATCTGGATCAAGCTCTGAAAGCTGTTTTGCCGAAAGAGCAAACAGTGAAGCATGTCATTAAAGAAAAAATAGCGGAGTCCTCCGAATTGAGTATAGGTGACTGGGTACAGATTATTGATAATGGCGCTGAAGCACAGGTTGTTGAAATCGCCAAAAACAACTTGATTCTTGCTATGGGAGAATTGAGAACAGTACAGAAGCGAAAGAATGTCATTAAGCTCGAAGGACGTGAAAACAAGAAATCAGCAAAAAGTTTGTCTAAATCATTGTCTGCGGGTACTGTCGCAGATTTTAATCCGGAACTTGACCTCAGAGGGATGCGCACCGAAGATGCACTGAATGAATTGGAGAAAGTACTGGATAGGGCTGTTATGGTAGGCTACCCATCTTTAAAAATTATCCACGGTAAAGGAGACGGCATTTTACGAAAATTCATTCGGGATTACTTGCGTAAATACAGCCATGTTAGTCGGTTTGAAGATGAACATCAAGACCGGGGTGGAGACGGAATAACTTACGCTTATTTATAGCAATAGAAAGAACTCGCATTTTACACCTGTGAGTTCTTTTTTATCTTTTTAGATCGCTTGATCTTTGCCTCCAAAGGTGATCATCACCATACCGACAATGATAACAAACATACCGACAACCTGCTGCCAGCTCAATGGACTTTTAAAGTAAAATGCCATTGCCAACTGCACCGTCAGAAAAGTCCCACCTGAACATAATGCGATAACAATAGGTTGAGAGACATTCTTAAATAATTGAATCAGAAACCAACTTGCCGAAAGCAAAATAATATTCCCAACAATCAACGCCGCCCATTTATATTTGGGGTGAATCCCGCCCAGTTTAAATAGGATAGAGGAGACAATTTGGCAAGCCCAAAATGCCGCAAAATAAAGGTAGTTTAACATAATTGTCGCTATTCGTATCTACTGTAAGCACCGTTAAAAGATTGACGCATTAACGAGAACTGGTCTATTACACTTTTAAGAAATTCCTCATCAAGCAATTCAAAAACACCATTTACGCCGCCTATGATGTCAACCTCTGCAATTTTATAGGATTGCTCCAGATTTCCTTGTTCAAATTTGATGATGAATTTCTGGTTCATTCCAAAGATGGAAATCTTGCAATCAGGATGGGGGAGTTCCGCTATTAATCTCATGTAAATCTTTTGTTTTAAAAATTACCATAAAAATATAAAAAAACGCCCAAATGAAATACATTTGAGCGTTCAGGATTATGATATGATTAGAAAAAGGCTGATTATACAACTCCCTGAGCTTTCATGGCATTAGCCACTTTAATAAAGCCGCCAATATTGGCACCTTTTAAGTAATTAACAAAGTCACTTTCTTTGCCATATTTCAAACAAGTCTCGTGAATACTTTCCATAATTGTTTTCAGACGGCTATCAACTTCCTCGGTACCCCATTGTGTACGGATCGAGTTTTGAGACATTTCCAGACCACTTACGGCAACCCCGCCAGCATTTGCCGCTTTCCCTGGTGCAAAACTAATTTTAGCATCTAAGAAAACCTTAATTGCTTCGGCAGTGGAAGGCATATTAGCGCCTTCAGCAACACAGATGCAGCCATTTGCCACAAGTGTTTTTGCATCGGATTGATCCAATTCATTTTGTGTCGCACATGGTAATGCAATATCACATTTAAATTGCCACGGTTTTTGTCCTGGTAAAAACTGTGCATTTGGATAACGAGTAGGGTATTGGTCTAAATTCCGTCCCAAAGTTGCTCCAAAAGCCATTTTCTCTGTGTCAAAGCCATCTGGATCATACAATGTGCCGAGGCTATTGGAAACCGTAATTACTTTTGCACCTAACTGCATTGCTTTTTCAACTGCATAAAATGCAACATTACCAGCACCTGAAACTGTTGCAACTTTTCCTTGTAAGGATTGTCCTTTATGTTTAAATATACAATCTACGAAGTATAGTAGGCCATATCCTGTAGCTTCCGGACGAATATAGGAACCGCCCCATAATTCACCTTTACCTGTTAGAACCCCGGTAAAATTGTTCTGAAGACGCTTAAATTGTCCGAATAAAAAGCCAATTTCACGCCCACCAACACCGATATCGCCAGCAGGAACATCTGTATCGGCTCCAATATGACGGTATAATTCCGTCATAAAGCTTTGGCAAAAACGCATGATTTCGTTATCTGATTTGCCTTTTGGATCAAAATCAGAACCACCTTTACCGCCACCGATCGGTAAGCCTGTTAAACTGTTTTTGAAAACTTGTTCAAAAGCAAGGAATTTTAAGATACTTTGATTTACAGAAGGAGCGAAGCGAAGTCCGCCTTTATATGGACCTATAGAACTATTCATTTGCACACGGTATCCACGGTTTACTTGTACATTATGATTGTCATCTAACCAGGTTACGCGAAAAGAGATAATACGCTCAGGTTCGGTCAGACGTTCAAGAATTTTTTGGTCGAAAAATTCAGGGTGATTGTTTGTGATATAAGGAAATAAATCCTCTGTAACTTCTTTTACAGCTTGTAAGAATTCTGGCTCATTTGGATTGCGTTTCTCAACGCTCGCAATGAACTCGTTAAAATTTTTTGACATGTTTTAATTAGTAAAATTTCCCTTTGGCTGGCACTAATTTATGTATTTTTTAATAAAAATCCAATTTTTGTTAATTTTTTATAAATTTTACGTTGTTATAATGAAATTTCGAATTCTATAAAATATGTATATTTAGCTTGATAATATAGAATTGTAGCCAAAATCAAATCATCCACGTATTTTATTCGACACTTTAGCAAAAAAAAAGAATCATTTTCGTTTTTGTAATAGAACATATTAAACGTAATGATTTGTGTAATTCTAAGCCTTATAAATTTTAAAATTTATAAGGCCACCATGAAGTCTCAATAAATTGTTGGATCTAATTTTAAGCGGAATTAAAATTGGCTATGGTGCAATGAGAATAGAATCTTCGTTATAACAAAGTAGCAATACTATTTTATTACAAAATATAACAAATCGTTGGGTAAAAGGGAGGGTTTATAAAACACTATTTAACATAATATAAATTATAATAAATATATAAATTAATGAAAAAAGTGGCTTTTAAAAGGATTATTCGATATAATTTAATTTGGCGCTATGATATAAAATAATCTTTCTTACAATAATTTACAAATAAGTCTACATATTTTAAATAAAAAAGGAATCCAAGCAAAATGCCCGGATTCCCCAATAAATATTTAGGTTGAATATTTACAGATTAAAAAAATGCTAATCAACAGCCTGAATCATCAAAGCACCAACTGTTAAGTTAGTCCTTGGATCAATCACAATCGCTTGCGAATTCGCGGCATTTTCTGCTTGTAAGTCGAATACAAGATTTTCAGAAGATTTGATTGCGATCCGACCAATATCATTGAGCTTGATCGTTTCGTTAAAGACTTTTTCCTGTGTGTTGATGTCAAATTTATAAAGCACATCAACGATCTTTATTTTTGTCAATTTACTGTGGCTCTGTAGCAAGTAAATCTGTTCGGTATCCAGGGGCTTATTGTCAAACCAACATACATTTGCCTGTATATTGCGCTCAAATTTTGGTTGGTTTTCAACATTTGCAATCGTGTCGCCGCGACTAATGTCCACATCGTCTATTAAATGAAGAATAACTGACTGTCCATTTTCTGCCCGGTCAAGCTGCAAACCGTTAAATTCTATAGCCTTGACAGTGCTGTATGTTTCTGAGGGATAAATAATCACCTGATCACCTACCGTAAGCCCCTCTCCTAACACTCGACCTGCATATCCCCTATAATCATGGAGATCATCCGTTTGTGGTCTTACAACCCATTGTACTGGGAATCTCCAGTTCGCTGCCTGATTTTCGTGAATTTCAACACTTTCCAGGTAGTCCAATAACGACTCTCCTGAATACCAGAGCATACGCTCAGATTTATGAACAATATTGTCACCTTTCAATGCAGATACAGGGATAAAATCAACATCCTGAAGTCCTAAATTGGCTGCCAATTGCTGGTAATCATTTTTGATTTGTTCAAAAACAGTAGCGCTATAATCTACCATATCCATTTTATTGACACACACCAATACTTGTTTCATTGCCAGTAATTTAGCAATAAACGAATGCCTTTTCGTTTGTTCAATAACCCCCTTTCGTGCATCTACCAAGATGATAATCAACTCAGAATTAGATGCGCCAGTAACCATGTTTCGCGTGTATTGGATATGGCCCGGAGCATCAGCTATAATGTATTTTCGATTATCGGTCTGAAAATATTTGTAAGCGACATCGATGGTTATCCCCTGTTCGCGTTCTGCCTTTAGTCCATCCGTTAATATCGCTAAATCTACTGTTCCATCATCATTTTTTCGGTTGGCACGTTGTATCGCTTCCAATTGGTCATCCAAAATAGAATTGGTATCGTATAGCAATCGACCGATTAGGGTGCTTTTACCATCGTCTACCGAACCAGCTGTTATAAATTTCAATATATTCATTGTTGTCAATATCAAGTATTAGATTTGAGGAATTAAAAATATCCCTGTTTTTTGCGTTCTTCCATTGCTGCCTCGGATACTTTGTCATCCATCCGAGCCCCACGTTCACTGACTGTTGATGCCTTGATTTCCGCGATGATATCATCCAAAGCAGTTGCTGTAGAATCTACTGCCGCTGTACAGGTCATATCACCCACCGTCCTGAAACGAACAGATTTAGTTTCAACAACATCCTCCTCGTCAATATTCAAAAACGGTGCGGCTGCCATTAATTGTCCGTTACGGGTGATTACCTCCCGCTCATGACTAAAATAAATGGATGGTAGTGCGATTTGTTCGCGTTTGATATAATTCCATACATCGAGCTCAGTCCAGTTTGAAATCGGAAATATCCGTACATTCTCGCCTTTGTTTATCTTACCATTGAAAATACTCCACAGCTCAGGTCTTTGTCTCTTTGGATCCCATTGTCCAAATTCATCACGCACTGAGAAAATACGTTCTTTTGCTCGTGCCTTCTCCTCGTCCCTACGTGCCCCTCCAATACATGCATCGAAACCGTGTTTCGAGATTGTCTCGAGTAAGGTGACAGTCTGAAGTGCATTACGACTTGCATTTTTGCCTTTTTGCTCAACGACTTTGCCCTGATCTATACTATCTTGTACATAGCCCACAATCAGTTTTTCTCCGATCTCTTCAATAAGGCTGTCACGAAAAGCAATAGTTTCTGGAAAATTGTGTCCGGTATCAATATGAACCAGTGGGAAAGGAAATTTACCCGGTCTAAAAGCTTTTTTTGCTAAATGAACCAGTGTTATGGAATCTTTTCCACCCGAGAATAATAATGCTGGTTTTTCAAACTGTCCGGCGACTTCTCTTAATATATATATTGCTTCCGCTTCTAAATGATCTAAATAGTCCATTCTTTGAAATAATAAATTTGATTTAATGAATTCGGCTTTACGCCCTTTTGTGATTAAGATTTAACAGCATGTAAACCACATTCTTTTTTACTCTGATCTTCCCACCACCATCTTCCGGCTCGAAAATCTTCTCCTTCCTGAATAGCTCTTGTACAGGGTTGGCAACCAATACTCGGAAATCCTTTGTCATGCAAGACATTATAGGGAATATACTGTTCCTTGCAATACATTTTTACCTGTTCGAAAGTCCAGTCAAACAGCGGATGGATTTTTATGATATCATTGACTTCGTCATACTCTACAAAATCCATATCATGTCTATTGACCGATTGTTCAGACCGAATGCCGGTAATCCAGATTTTTTTTCCTTTGATAGCACGCTGCAATGGTTCAATCTTCCTGATCCGACAACATTCTTTACGGTTTTCAACAGATTCATAGAAAGAATTAGGCCCCTTTTTACTGATAAAATCTTCCAGCAATGTCGTATCTGGTGTGTATGTTTTGATATTCAGTTGATAACGTTCCAATGTGCGGCTCCACAAAGAGTATGTCTCTTTGAATAATCGCCCGGTATCTAAAGTGAAAATCTCGATACCGATATTGTTTTTGCCAATCCATTCGGTGATAACCTGATCTTCTATCCCAAAAGAAGTCGAAAAAACAACTTCTGAAGGATATAGTGCTACAATTGCTTGCAGCATCTCCGCTCCTTTTTTATCGCCGATAATTTCTTTAATTTCCTTAACGCTCATGACGTAATATATTTTTGGTATGTTCGTTCAGCTTCTTTACCTTAAATTCAAAGTCTCCTTTCAGCTGTTCTCGATACGCACTCATCAACGATAATGTCTCGTCAATCTCTTCCGGCAACATTTCATTTAACAGCTCTTTGATTCGTTTTGCGATTGTGGGTGATTTACCATTGGTTGAAATTGCTACTTTTAGATCACCTTTTTTCACAATAGATCCCAGGTAGAAATCACATAATTCTGGTTTGTCTGCTGCATTGAAAAGGATATTATTAAATGTAGTCAATTCGCGCAATTGTTCATTCAATTCTCGATTATTCGTTGCAGCTATTACAAGCTGCATATTTTCGAGATCATTTATCTCAAAAGGACGTATATTAAGTTTAATTTGAGGATATTGCTTTATCAGTATTTCAAATTCTGGGACAATTTCCTTCGCTACTATGTTTAAATTCAACGCGTTATCATTTGATACAAGTGCTTGAAATTTTTCCATCGCAACATTCCCTCCTCCTACTAATAGGGTATGAATTTGATTGAGTTTGATGAATATGGGAAATAGTTGGTTCATAGCTACAAAGCTAAAGCTTTTTCTTTAATCTGTTGAAACGCCCTGTGTTTTGCGACGACTTCACCAATAATTATAATAGCCGGTACGCCGAGTCTTTTTTCGGTAGATTCATCCAATATATTTTCCATCGTACCCAATACAATCTTTTCATTGGGTAATGAGCCGTTCTGAATCAATGCGATTGGTAAATCATGAAGATTCTTATCCCGGTAAATAGCCACGATTTCAGCCAGTTTCCCGTATCCCATTAGGACAACGACAGTCGCCTTGGACTCGGCAGCCAAATATAAGTCGTTGGACAAGCTGCCATCGGATTTTGATCCGGTTATCACCCAAAAACTTTCGCTGATCCCCCTATAAGTCAGAGGAATCTGCTGTAACGCTGTTAGACCAATCGCGGAGGAAATACCAGGTATAACGGCGGTTTCAATACCATATTGTGCCACATGATCGATCTCCTCACCACCGCGTCCAAAGACAAATGGATCCCCTCCTTTCAAGCGCACCACATGCCCATAATTCAAGGCATAGTCAACCAATAGGCTATTAATTTCATCTTGAGAGGTTGAAAGCTGTTCGGCACGTTTTCCGACGTAAATTTTTATACAATCTGTTTTCGCATAATCCAATAGTTCTTCATTGACAAGCGCGTCATACAAAATAACATCCGCTTTCTGGATTGCTTTGATCCCTTTGAGGCTAATCAATTCTGGGTCTCCCGGCCCAGCGCCTACTAAAGTTACTTTTGCTACTATCGACATTCCGTTCCCTCCTAAGCCAATACAGGCGTTAAATTTTTACGTTGATAAACCTCATTGATAAACTTTGTGGCCTCTTGTAGATAGCTTGTTGCAAAGCTCTCAGTAGGTTCATTTTTACTGATTTGTAAGACAAGCTCTGGAAATGACTGATCAAAGTTATATTCCCCGGACTCCACAAAATGTGTCTGGAATTCGTTGATCACTGCATTTTGTGTGCTTGCACCGATACCTTTATCTAATAGCAAGGCTTTCGCTGCCTGAACAAAGGCATTGTATGCATGATAGATAGCGTCTGCGAATTTTGCTTCCCCAAATGTCTCATTTGCCCATTGTAGTTTTTCCTCCGCCTCATAAATTAATGTTGCCACTAAATCAATCACCACCCCGGCACACTCACCCACGCCTATCGCTGTTTGGAAAGTACCTTCATGTCCCCAATCCACAAACTCATCTTCCGCAAGCGTCGTCAGATCCGACAGTGGTTTTAATAAATTGTAAAAATAATTTTTACCCTGTCTGTCGTAATAGGCATGAAAATTCTCTGTCTTTTCAGCATTCTTTTTATAATCGTTCAAGACGAATTCAACCACATGCAATACCCTTTTGGTCGGTACTTTGATAATCCGTTCGGCTACCCGGCCTACACCGTCGCCAATCGTACCACCACCAAGCATAACCTGAGCAGCGGGAACTACCTTGCCCTCTGCTTTAACCGAGCTGCCGTGGAAGCCAATATGCGCCAGTCCATGTTGACCGCATGAATTCATACAACCGGATATCTTGATTTTCAGGTCTCTGTTGAAAACAAAATCTTGGTGGAATTCGGCTATATACGATTCGATGACCCGCGCCATTTCGGTACTGTTTGAAATACCAAGATTACAGGTGTCCGTTCCGGGACATGTGGTCACATCTGCAGTACTGTCAAAACCTACCTGAGCAAGATCCAGTGATTTGAGTAATTGATAAATATGAGGTAGCGTCTTTTCGGTTGCATACTTCAACAACAAACTTTGGTTTTGTGTTATCCGGATATCATCCGCAACGAGATCTTTTAAGCCAGCGACTAGGGTCCGCGCTTTATCGGTACCGATATCCCCGGTAGAAACACGTACATAGACACCGTAAAAACCTGCCTGCTTTTGGCCAAATGTATTCGTATTCTTCCATACTTGATAGTTTATATCAGTATCCAGTTCCAAGGCGGTGATTTGGCTGTCATCCGGTGGCAGCGGTTGCTCAATTTTGGTTCGATCAATAGCAAAAGTCTTTACTTTTGTAGCAATCTTTTCTGCTTCGATCAGATTTAATACCTCTTCCAGGCCTACTTTTTGAATAAGGTATTTAAAACGGGCTTTATTTCGGTTGCTACGCTCGCCATATCGGTCGAATACTCTTAAAGTAGCCTCTATGTAAGGAATAAGCTCATCTTCCGGAAGAAATTCATTTGTTAGCGATGCTAAAAATGGTTGCGACCCCAGTCCGCCACCTAGCAGCACTTTGAAACCACGTACTTCCGCACCATCCACATACCTCAATTTTGGAATAAAGCCCAAGTCATGAATATAGGAAAAAGCGGTATCCTCTTCACTTGCTGAAAAAGACATCTTGAATTTTCTCCCCATCTCCGCACAGACCGGATTACGTAGAAAATATTCAAATGTCGCCTGTGCATACGATGAGACATCAAAAGGTTCTTTCGGATCAATACCCGAAGTTGGTGAAGCCGTTACATTACGAACGGTATTACCACAGGCCTCCCTTAAGGTAATATCATCCTCAGCCAATTTTGACCAAAGTTCTGGCGTACGATCCAGACTAACGTAATGGATCTGAATATCCTGACGTGTGGTCAGGTGCAGGTTTCGACTTGCATATTCATCAGATATTGCCGCTATTTTGATTAACTGTTTAAAAGTAACTTTTCCAAATGGAAGTTTGATACGAACCATTTGAACCCCTGGTTGTCTCTGTCCATATACTCCCCTGGCGAGACGCAATGATCTAAATTTTTCATCAGCGATCTTACCTTCGTGAAATAATCGAATCTTTTTTTCAAGTTCAATAATCTCCTTTTCCACGACTGGATTTTCTAATTCTGTACGGAAGCTTTGCATAAAACAAATAAAATCTATTGATTTAGTATTCTTTTCTCGAGTCAAATGTAAAAATATTTTTAAAAATATTTTTTTAATATTCTATAATATCTACCAAATTAATATATATTTGCCGTATAAAATTTAATATACTAAACCTGTAGACTAATGGGTGTAACGAGAAAGAGATATTTTATAATTCTGATTTTTAGCTTTATAACCGTACTTAAGATCACATCCTGCGCACCAAAAGTAAAGAATGGATATAGTAAAGAGCATGGATTTGAAGGTAATATTTCACTTTCTGGAGCCTTCGCACTCTACCCTTTGGCTGTAATCTGGAGTGAAGACTTCAAAAAAATTCATCCGCATGTCCGTTTTAATATCTCCGCAGGTGGAGCAGGAAAAGGAATAGCCGATGTACTAACTGGTATGGTAGACATTGGCCTGGTATCACGGGATCTTCATGCACAAGAGATCAAAAAGGGTGCAGTCCCAATTATCGTTGCCAAAGATGCTGTGATATGCACATTGAATCCTGCTAACCCGAATTATAAAGCACTATTGAAACGCGGCTTAACGGAGGATGAACTTGCAGATATTTTTGTCAGTCGAAAATTTAAGACATGGAATCAAATTGATCCGCAATTTACTGCAGATCCGATTAATGTTTATGTACGTTCAGATGCCGCCGGAGCAGCAGAAACCTGGGCCAAATTTTTTGGGCGTAAACAGGAAGATCTGCAAGGTGTTGGAATCTTTGGTGATCCCGGTATTGCCCAAGCTATTAAAGATGATAAGTTTAGCATTGGCTTCAACAATATTAATTACGTATATAATTTAAAAACAAACAAAGTGTTTGACCATATTGATGTATTGCCATTGGATTTAAATAAAAATGGACAGATTGAAGCCGACGAGCAATTCTATGGATCGTTATCGGACTTGACCGGAGCTGTTGCAGTGGGTAAATACCCCGCTCCCCCTTCGCGTGATCTGACATTTGTCACACGTAATAAGACAGAATCTCTGCTCCTGAAAAAATTTATCTCATTTGTACTACAGAAACAGGCGCAATCCCAGTTGCTTGAAAATGGCTATGTACCATTGAGTGAAACACTGATTAATGACGAACTAAATAAGTTATAGCATGCTAAATACACGTCTATTTAAAGATACTTTAGTAAAACGGTCCACATTTTTGTTACTGTTGATTTCGCTATCAGTTGTTGTTATTATTGCGGTTGGTTTAACTGTGAAATCCATTCCGTTATTTGAATACAGCAACATATTTCAGCTATTGACAGATAAAGTATGGGCACCTATGAAGGGCTCATTCGGATTTCTGCCTTTTATCGCCGGTACACTCGCTGTCACATTGATATCGCTTGCCATTTCAATACCACTGTGTATATTGACGGCAGTTTATCTGACTGAATACGCTTCGGATGCGCTAAAGAACATGATGCTTCCGCTTGTCAATATCTTAGCGGCCATACCGCCAGTGTTATATGGTGTTTGGGGTGTCTTATTTATCGTCCCTTTGATCCAGCTTTATATTGCTCCGATTTTTGGTGTGGTGACATCTGGTTATTCGGTATTAGCTGGTGGTATCGTATTGGCGGTCATGATTTTTCCGATTATGATTTCCATTATGGTGGAGGTGCTTCAAACGATTCCGTATGAATTAAAAGCCGCTTCTATGTCTTTGGGAGCAACAAAATGGGATACGATAAAACATGTTATTCTCAAAAAAGCAAAACCTGGTATCATCGCCGCCATTGTCTTATCGACCTCCCGTGCATTTGGAGAAACAATTGCAGTATTAATGGTTTGCGGGAATGTACCCAAGGTACCCACATCCATATTTGATGCCGGTTACCCGATCCCCGCTTTAATCGCCAACAATTTTGGTGAGATGATGTCCATCCCTCTTTATGAGTCTGCTTTGATGTTTTCAGCGCTATTGCTATTTGTTATCATCTTTATTTTCAATTTAATATCACGTCTGATATTGAGACGACTTGAAGGAGGTTTAGATGGATAACACCAAAAGAAGATTAATAAGCGAAAAGATCGCGAAGGGTTTCATGCATCTATCCGGTATTACAGTAACCGCTTCCCTGTTTTTTATTGTAGGTACGATTCTCTATAAGGGACTTCCCTACCTCAATTGGGAAATGGTCAGTCAGTTGCCCAAAGGCGGATTTTACATCGGCAAAGAAGGTGGAATCTTAAACGCCATATTAGGTTCACTCTATTTAGCAGGTGTAGCGACTGCCCTATCGGCTTTTATTGGTATACCAATATCACTTTACCTGAATATTTATTTGGGTACAAAATCCAAAGTAACACAGTTTTCGAAGTTGTTGTTTGATGTGCTTTATGGAGTCCCATCAATTGTGTATGGTGCTGTCGGCTTTGGTATTATGGTCTATTTTGGCATTAGAGCATCACTATTGGGCGGTATTATAACAGTCACGCTATTAACGATCCCTATTGTGGTACGTACAGTAGACGAGCTGATCAAAACGATTCCTGAAGATCTGAAAAATGTCACCCTTTCGTTGGGTACCACACGCTGGGAGCTTGCGAAAGTCATGTTACGGAGTATTCGTGCCGGATTATTGACAGCTATTCTATTAGCGTTCGGAAGGGCAATAGGTGATGTCGCTGGCGTATTATTGACGACAGGGTTCAGTGACAATTTGCCTAAATATATTGACGAACCAGCAGCAACACTTCCCTTGG
This sequence comes from Sphingobacterium sp., assembly GCA_029239355.1. GTDB lineage: Bacteria > Bacteroidota > Bacteroidia > Sphingobacteriales > Sphingobacteriaceae > Sphingobacterium. The sequence continues at coordinate 179 of JAQZAZ010000126.1, read as the reverse complement.
CTATATTTTTTCAGTTAAGCAGTCCAATTCCTGAGGTACAGGGGCGAGCATATGCTTCTGCCCTGGTTTTAACTATCATCATTTTAATTATCGTAGTATGCACGCATATCCTTCAATCGAAACAAAAGAATCGTCGTTAAACAGTCCTTTGACTGATCCTCACATTCAGATCAAGGATC